>CAYQQT010000073.1:0-7359 GCA_964419375.1 uncultured bacterium | reverse complement strand
GTGCCGGCGGCGGTGACGGCCTGGCGATAGACGTGGTCGGCGACGTCGCCGGCGGCGAAGACACCGGGCACTGAAGTCTGCGTCGTGCCCGGGATGACCTCGATGTAGTCGTTCGGGTGAAGCTCGAGCTGCCCTTTCACGAGGGCGGTGTTCGGCGTGTGGCCGATGGCGAGGAAGAGACCGTCCACGGCATGCACGGAGAGCGCGCCCGTGTTCACGTCGCGCAGCGTGACCGCCGTCACCTTGCCCGCGGCGACGTCGCCGATGGACGCGATCTCGCTGTTCCAGAGGAACTCGATCTTCGGATTCTTGAAGGCGCGCTCCTGCATGATCTTGGAGGCGCGCAGGGTGTCGCGGCGGTGGACCACCTGCACCTTGCGCCCGAGGCGCGCGAGGTACAGCGCTTCCTCCAGCGCGGAGTCGCCGCCGCCGACCACCATGATGCTCTGGTCCTTGAAGAAGAAGCCGTCACACGTCGCGCACGTGGACACGCCGCGGCCCATGAGCGCCATCTCCGACGGCAGCCCCAGCAGCTTGGCGGAGGCGCCCGTGGCCACGATGACCGTGTCCGCCTCCCACGAGCGCTCGCCTGCCTTCACCACGAAGGGGCGACGTGAGAAGTCGACGGCGGTGACGTCCTCGGCGATCATCTCGGTGCCGAAGCGCTCGGCCTGTTTGCGCATCGTCTCCATGAGGCTCGGGCCCATCACGCCGTCCACGAAGCCCGGATAGTTCTCCACGGACGTCGTCAGCATGAGCTGGCCGCCCCCCTGGAACCCGGCCACCAGCAGCGGGGCCAGGTTCGCCCGGGCGGCGTAGATGGCGGCCGTGTAGCCGGCGGGGCCGGAGCCGATGATGATCACCTTTCGCGTCATGCCCATGGATCGTCGCGCTCCCTTCTCCCTCTAGGATGTCGCCCCCGTGCCTGGAGATGCGGCCTCAGGGGCGCTGCAGAATCTCCTCGAGCTCGGCGAGGTCGCGGATCTCGAAGCGGGGCGCCGCCACGCCGGGCGGCAGCGGCTCGCGATCGGGGTTGATCCAGGCGGCGTCCATCCCCACCCGGTGCGCACCGATGATGTCGATGTCCGCGCGGTCGCCGACGAACAGCGTGCGCGCGGGATCGGCGCCCGTGCGCTGCAACGCCACCCGGAAGATGTCGGCCTTCGGCTTGCGCCAGCCCACCTCGTCGGAGACGACGATGGTCGCGAACAGGTCCTTGACGCCCGCGGCCTCGAGGATGCCGAGCGCGGTGGGCGTGTAGTCGAAATTGGAGACCACGGCGAGCTGGTGGCTGGCCGCCAGCCGCCGCAGCAGGGGGCCGTAATGCTCCGGGAAGACGGCCGCGCGCGACAGCTCGTCGCGGTGGGCGTCGAGCAGCGACTGGCGCAGCGCCACGGGCACGCCGTCGGGATCGAGGCTCAGCCGGCGGAAGAAGTCCGTGAAGCGCTCGGGCGCCGAGACTTCCCGGTCGTCGAGGTTGCGCAGGCGCTCCGCCTCGTTCCAGCTCGCGATGAGCGCGCCGTAGCACCGCTCCAGGGTGAGATCGGGGAGGTGCGCACAGAGCACGCCGTGCAGGCGGCCGGCGGTGGAGCGCACGGTCTTGCCGTTGATCTCGATGGCGGGCAGCTGATCACGGCGGAAGCGGACGAGCGTGTCGAAGAGGTCGAAGAAGACGGCCGCGTACCGCCCCATGACTACCCGAGCCGCCCGTACGCCTCGCGGTCGTAGCCGACGACCACCGAACCGTCCGCGGCGAGGAGGGGGCGCCGCAACAGCCGCGGCTCCTTCGCCATCAGCTCGACGAGCTCGGCATCGCTGACCTCGCGGCGATCGAGGCCGAGCGCCTTGTACTGCGTCGTGCGCGTGGAGAGCAGGCCGCGCACACCGCCCGCCGTCTGGCGCGCGAGGGCGCGGATCTCGGCCGCCGACAGTGGCTGCTTGAAGAGATCACGCGTGGTGAATGCGAGCCGGCGCCGGGAGAGCTCCGCCCTCCCCTTGACGCATGACGTTCAGGTGGGCTTCTGGTAGAAGACGAGCTCGCGCGCGGTCACAGGGGCTTCCGCGCTGAGTAGCCTTCGTCCAGGCCGTGCCAGAAGCGGATCTCGCGCTCGCCGTATTTCCAGCACAGGTTGACCTCGCGCCCGTCCCGCACGTGCAGGAAATCGACGAGTCCGAGCTCGAGATCCTTGGGCACACCGCCCATGTCGGCGATCTGCTGCAGCGCCTGTTGAATGGCGGCGGTAAGGTTCTCCAGCCGCGCCGTGCCCGCCCTCCACGCCGCGCGATCGATCATGCCGCCGCCGGACATCGTGATGCGGTGCTCTTCTTTTCGCTGCCGCTCACGCAGGGTCTCCGCCTCCATGTGCGAGGCGCGCACGGCGTCCATGGCGCGCGTGAGGGCGGGAACGAGCTTCTCGACCTCGTCGCGCTCGAAGTACCGCTCAGCCACGCCCGACGCCCCCGAGTCCCTGCTCGACGAAGATCACGTGCACTTCCTTGGGGCCGTGCACGCCGCGCGTGAGCGTGAGCTCGATGTCCGCGCTGCGGCTGGGGCCCGTGATGAAATTGATCACGGCTCCCCGCTCGGCGGGCGCCTCCCCCTCGTGCCACGCTTCGAGAAAGAGCCCCGCCTGCTCCAGCGACTCCACGAGCGCCTCGCGGTCGAAGACCGCCACGTGGACCGTGGGCAGCAGCGACGTCGTGCGCGGCCGCCCCGCGCCGGAGAGGAGCACGAGGGTGCCCGTCTCCGCGATGGCCAGGTCCACGCCGGTGAGGCCGAGGTCCGCCGCCGCCGCCACCGCGCGCAGCCGGTCGCGCTCCGGCATCGCCGGCACGCCCACCGGCATGGCCTGCACCTCGATACCGTGGGTGGCAAGGCCGCGCGTGCACGCAGCACCGAGGGCCGCCTCGTGCCACGACACCAGGCTGGTCAAGCCGCGCTCGCGCGCGAGCCCGCCGATGACACCGGGAACGCCGGCGGCGGTGGGCACGCGATAGAAGACGCCGCCCACGCGCTCCAGCTCCATCCGGAAGCGCTCCAGCGTGGCGGGCCAGCGCTCCGCGAGCTCGCGCCGCAGCAGCTCCACCCGCTCGCGGGGGCGCGCGGGCCGTGGCGAGGGCGCCGCCGTGAAGAGGCCCGGCGTCTTGGCGATCTCGGTCCGCAGCCGGCGCATGAAGTCGGCGCGGGCGGTCAATTGGTCACGTGGGGGGCCCCGACATGGCCCCCCACACCCCCCAACGCTCGTCGCGCGATTGACTTAGATGGGGGGCCTCGACGGGCCCCCCAAGCCCCCCGACGCTCGGCAGCGCCCCGGCGAAGCCGTGGCGCTCCTCGATCCCCGACGTTCGGCGGCGCCCCGGCAAAGCCGTGGCGCTCCTCGATCTCGCGCGCGGTCATCGTAGCTCGCGTTCCAGCGATGGCCAGCGCTCCTGGAACGTCTGCGGGGCCACCGCGGGCAGGTCGCGGGTGCGCGTCCACGCGCCGAAGAAGAGTGGCAGCCGCGTGATGGTGCGCCCGCGCGCGAAGGGGCGCTGCAGCAGGCGCGCGATGGGCGCCGCCCGCCGGTAGAGGCCGGGCGCGCGCAGCAGGCGGCCGGCAAGGCCGAACACCACCCGTTCGCTCCAGGGCGCGATCTTGCGCTCGCCCACCTCGCGGCGCAGCTCGACGAGCATGCGCGGGATGTCGATCCGTACGGGGCAGACGTCCGCGCACGCGCCGCAGAGCGACGAGGCGTGCGCGAGATCCTTCACCGAGCCCGGACCGTTCAGCATCGAGGTCAGCAATATTCCGATGGGCCCGGGATACGTGTGGCCGTAGGCGTGGCCGCCGATCTGGCGGTAGACCGGGCACACGTTGAGGCAGGCGCCGCAGCGCAGGCAGTAGAGCGCCTCGCGCAGCGTGCCCGCGATCTGGTCGATGCGCCCGTTGTCGAGGAGGACGAGGTGGAACTCGTCCGGGCCCTCCAGCTCGCCCGCGCGCCGGGGGCCGCGCACCAGCGTCGTGTACACGGACAGCTTCTGCCCCGTGGCGCTCTTGGCGAGCACGGAGAGGAAGACCATGAGGTCCGTCATCGAGGGCACGACTTTCTCCACGCCCATGACGGCCACGTGCACGCGCGGCAGCGACGTCACCATACGCCCGTTACCTTCGTTGGTGACGAGGACCACGGTGCCCGTGTCCGCCACCGCGAAGTTGGCGCCCGTGATGCCGAGGTCGGCGTCGAGGAACTTCTGGCGCAGCTCGGCGCGCGCGATGGCGGTGAGCGCCTCCGCATCGGCGACTACGGGCCGGCCCAACTCCTTCGCGAAGAGGTCGGCCACCTGTTGCTTCGTCTTGTGGATGGCGGGCGCGATGATGTGCGAGGGGCGCTCGTGCGCGAGCTGGATGATGTACTCGCCGAGGTCGGTCTCCACGGGCGTGATCCCCGCGCGCTCCAGCGCCTCGTTGAGATGGATCTCCTCCGTCGCCATCGACTTCGACTTCACCGCCATGCGGGCGCCCGTGCGGCGCCCGATGTCGAGGATGATGTCGCGCGCCTCCTCGGCGGTGGTCGCGAAGTGGACGTGCCCGCCCAGCCGCTCCACGTTGTCCACGAGCTGGTCGAGGTAGCGATCGAGGTGCTGGAGCGTGGCTTCCTTGATGGCGCGCGCGCGGTCGCGGAGCGCATCGCCTTCCGGAAAGTCGCCGAAGGCCTCCCGCCGCAGCGTGATGAACTTGGTGGTGGCGATGTCGAGCGCCTGCTGGAGGAAGTCGTCCTTGAGCGCCTTCCCCGCACGCTCGCGAAACGGCGTCGCCAGCTCGGGCGTGGTGTCGCTCACGCGCGCGGCCTGTGGCTCGGGCGCGAGCGGGGGCGCGTGAGCAGCTCCGCCAGGTGCAGCGCGCGCACGCGGGAGGCACGGCGCCCGAGGCCGCCCTTCAGTTGCATGAGGCAGCCCGCGTCGCAGGCGACCACGCAGTCGGCGCCGGAGGCCTCCACGTTGGCGAGCTTGCGGTCGAGGATCGACGTGGAGACCTCGGGCAGCCGCACGGAGAAGGAGCCGCCGAAGCCGCAGCACTCGTCGCTGCCCGGCAGCTCGACCACCTCCACGCCGTCGAGATTGCGCAGGAGCGCCCGCGGCGACTCGGACTCGTGCAGGCCGCGCAGCAGGTGGCAGGAGTCGTGGTACGCCACGCGGCCGTGTACGTCGCTCTCGAAGTCGACCACGCGCAGCGTCTTGACGAGGAACTGCGACAGCTCGTGCGTCCGTAACCCCAGCGCCCGCGCCGCCGCTTCGTCGGGCGAGCCCGCGAGCAGACCGGGATACTCGTGCTTGACCATCCACGCGCACGAGCCCGAGGGGACGATCACCGCCTCCGAGCCCTCGAAGAGCCGCACGGTCCGCCGCGCCACCGCGGCGGCGTCGCGATGGTAGCCGGAGTTGAACAGGGGCAGCCCGCAGCACGTCTGGCCCGGCGGAAAATCGACGGCCACGTCGAGCGCGCGCAGGAGGCGGACGATCTTCTCGCCCACCTCGGGATAGAACATGTCCCCCAGGCACGTGACCATGAACGACGCGCGCAGGCGCGCGCTCATGCGTGTTTCGGCGGCGGCATGACGACGACGAGGAGCAGCAGGCGCGCGCCGGAGTCGTTCAGCACGCCGTGCGCGGCGCCGGCGGCGGCGACGATCGCCTCCCCCGCCTCCGCCACGTCCTCCGCGCCCTCCAGCGTGAATCGTCCGCGCCCCTCGAGGACGTAATAGATCTTGTCCTGGTCGGCGTGCACGTGGGGCTTCTGGCTCTGGCCGGGCTCCAGGCAGTAGAGGTCGAGCTGCGCGCGCGACGTGGTGGCGAGGGCGATCTTCGCCATCTTGTCCGCCTCGAACCTAACATGACCGGCGACGCGGATCTTCACGGTCGCAGCCCCGCCGCCTGCGCCACCAGTGTGATCGGATGCAGCACCTCGATATCGAGGCCGCGCGCCCGGCATCCCTTGGCAATCTGCATCAGGCACCCGGGGTTGCCGGCCACCAGCGTGCGCGCCCCACTCTCCACGATGCGGTCGATCTTGAGCGCGAGCAGCTCGTCGGCCATCGCGGGCTCGAGGATGTTGTAGACACCGGCACTGCCGCAGCACAACTCGCCGCCCTCCAGCTCCACGAGGGTGAGGCCCGGGATGCGCCGCAGCAGCGCACGCGGCGCCACGCGCACCTTCTGTCCGTGGCTGAGATGGCAGGCGTCGTGGTAGGCCACCGTGCGCGGAAGGCGAGACAGCGGCAAGTCGGCGTCCATCAGGAGCTCGCTCACGTCGCGGGTGCGCTGGGCGATCCGTTCGACGGCGGGGTCAGGCACCCAGTGATGGTACTCCCGCATCGCGGAGCCGCAGCCGGCCGCATTGGTGACGATCCAGTCCAGGCCCGCGGGAAACGCGGTCGCGAGCGCCCGCGCCCGTCCCCGAAGGTCGTCCAGCCTGCCTGCGTGCAGCTCGAGGGCGCCGCAGCAGCCCTGCGCGCGGGGAATGACGACGTCGTAGCCGGCGAGGCTGAGCAGGCGCGCGGTGTCGCGGTTGACGTCCGGATACAGGTGACGCTGCACGCAGCCCGTGAGCAAACCCACGCGCCCGCGCGCCGTACCCCGCGCCGGGATCAGCTCCGGCAGCGGTTGCGCCGCCGGGATGTCGCCGAGAAGGGCGTCCATCGCCGCCAGGCGCGGGAAGCGCGCGAGGATTCCCGTGGAGCGCACCAGACGCTGCAGCCCGGCGCGCCGCCAGAGCGCGGCAAGGCCGAGGAGCAAGGCCATCCGCTCGGGATAGGGCAGCATGGCGAAGAGGAGCGATGCGAGAAGGCGCCGGCGGCCGTGCTGCGCAATATCCACGCGCGCCGTCTCCAGCAGCGAGCCGAAGGGCACGCCGGCGGGGCATGCGGTCTCGCAGGCGCGGCAGCCCAGGCACAGGTCGAGATGGCGCGTGTACGTCTCCGTCTTCTCGAGCCGCCCTTCCGCCACCGCGCGCATCAGATAGAGGCGCCCGCGCGGCGAGTCCATCTCCTCGCCGAGAACCTGATAGGTCGGGCAGTGCGGCAGGCAGATGCCGCAGTGCACGCACGCGCGCAGGCTGGTCATCGATTCCGGTGAGGCGAGCGCGGTGGTGTCCGGCGCCATCACAGGCCACCCACGAAGCGGCCGGGATTCAGGACGCCGCGGGGATCGAACTCGTTCTTGAGCCCGCGCATGATGGCCAGCTCCGGCTCCGCCACCGGTCCCCACGGATCGACGGCCACGCGAAGCGCGCGCGGGCCGCGCTCGATCACCACGCTGCCGCCGGCCTCCGCCACCACCGCCCGCAGGCGCTCGATGCTGCCCACCGTCGCCGCCACGTCC
Organism: uncultured bacterium; assembly: GCA_964419375.1. Taxonomy (GTDB): domain Bacteria; phylum Methylomirabilota; class Methylomirabilia; order Rokubacteriales; family CSP1-6; genus JBBDXO01. Next base: position 3 of record CAYQQT010000073.1, on the reverse strand, counting down.
ACC
>CAYQQT010000072.1:0-11044 GCA_964419375.1 uncultured bacterium | reverse complement strand
CCACGCCGGGCGGGGCGAACACCCTGTATCGAGGAGCGCCACGGCTTTGCCGGGGGCGCTGCCGAGCGTCGGGGGGATTGGGGGGCCCGTCGAGGCCCCCCATGGCAATCGATCGCGCTGCCGAGCGTCGGGGGGATTGGGGGGCCCGTCGAGGCCCCCCATGTAATGATTCAGCGCCGCGCCGACGGCGGCGCTACCGGAGCGTTCCTGAGCCCCGCGTTGTCCAGCGCGCGCCGCACGGTCCCCGTGGCCTTCGCCTCCTCGATGAACGCGCTCACGTAGGTGAGGGCGGCGGGCCGGTTCTTGGGCACCGCCACCGCCACCCCGGAGGCGTGGAAGTGGCCGTCGAGGATGCGGGAGCCCGGCAGCCGGGGAGCGAGACTCTCGAGTGACTCGCGTCCAAGGGCCACGGCATCCGCCTGGCCTGCGAGCACGCGATCGATGATCTCCTCGACCGTCCGGAGCTCCACGAGGGTGGCGGTTTTCAGCGCGCGCCGGGCGCTGCGCGACGTCGTCGTATTCGCGACGGCGGCCACGCGCACGCCGGCACGGTCCACGTCTGCGATGGTGCGGATGGTGGAGCCGGCGCGCACCAGGTACGTGCTCTCGAAGAGGTAATACGCGGGCCCGAAGTCCACGACCTTCGCGCGCTCGTCGTCGACCGGCATGAACGCGACGTCCCATTCACCGCGCGGCCCCGCCGCTGTCAGCTCTCCGGAATTGGGATAGACGATCAGCTCGAGGGGCCGGCCCAGCTTGCGCGCGAGCACGTGGGCGAGGTCCACCGTCACGCCGCGCGGCTGGCCCGTGGCCGCGTCCCTCGTCGCCCAGAAGGCGGAAGACACGGCGCCCACGCCGACGCCCACTCTCACCTTTCCGGTGGGCGCGAGCTCGTGCAGCGGTGGGCTGCTCTGTCGCGACATCCCGGCGCACCCGGCCATGACCAGCACCGCCGCCAGCGCCCACGACGTGACCGTCTTCATGTCGCCCTCCTTCGCGCGTCTGCGCTTTCGGCATACAATACCGGTTCGTGACCTACGACATCGCGATCATCGGCGCGGGCATCGTCGGCCTCGCCACCGCCCGCGCGCTCCTCGAGGCCACGCCGTCCCTCAAGGTGGTGGTGCTCGAAAAGGAGATCGACATCGGTCTCCACCAGACGGGGCACAACAGCGGCGTCATCCACTCCGGCATCTATTACAAGCCCGGCTCCTTCAAGGCGTCGCTGTGCGTGGAAGGCGCGCGCCTGATGCACGAATTTTGCGGCGCGCACGGGATCGAGGTGGATCGCTGCGGCAAGGTCATCGTGGCCACGTCGAAGGACGAGCTGCCGCGTCTGCAGACGCTGTACGAGCGGGGCACGGCGAACGGCGTGCCCGGCGTCACCATGATCGACCTCGCGCGGCTCAAGGAGCTGGAGCCCCACGTCAACGCCATCGCGGCCATCCATTCGCCCAACACCGCCATCGTCGATTACACGCAGGTGGCGGCCGCCCTCGCCCGTGACCTCGTCGCGGGCGGGGTGACGCTGGAGCGCAACTTCCGCGTGACCTCCATCGCCCGGCTGCGCGGCAGCCTGCGCATCAGCACGCCCGACCACGCCGTGATCGCGCAGCGCCTCGTGAACTGCGCGGGCCTCTACTCCGACGTGGTGGCACGGCTGGCGGGAGCGCCGGTGGACGTGCAGATCATCCCCTTCCGCGGCGAATACTACATGATCCGCCCCGAGCGGCAGTACCTGGTGAACGGGCTCATCTATCCAGTTCCGGATCCCGAGTTTCCATTCCTCGGCGTGCACTTCACCAAGACGGTGCACGGGGAGGTGGAGGCGGGCCCCAACGCCGTGCTCGCCTTCGCGCGCGAGGGCTACGGCTGGGGCCGCGTGCGCCCCGCCGAGCTGGCGGGCACGCTCGCCTACCGTGGCTTCTGGAGGATGGCGCGCAAGTACTGGCGCACCGGCACCTACGAGGTCTACCGCTCGGTGAGCAAGCGGGGGTTCGTGGCCGCCCTGCAGCGGCTCGTCCCGGACATCCGCAGCGAGGACATCACGCGCGGCGGCGCCGGCGTGCGCGCGCAGGCGGTGACCGCCGACGGCGCCCTCGTGGACGACTTCCGCATCGTCGCCGCCGCCGACGCCATCCACGTGCTCAACGCGCCCTCGCCCGCCGCCACCGCCTCGCTCGCCATCGGCCGTCACATCGCCAAGCTGGCCTCCCAAAGCTTCGCCAGAGCGTAGGAGGCCCCCAAAAGGGGTGGGACGGGCTGAAAACCCCTCTATTGACAGGGGTTTGGCGTTCCATTAGAGTGTCGGACCAATGATCACCGTACCCGCGCGCCGCGTGAAACAGTTCGGAGTCGAGTTCTACCAGGCCGGGCTGTCCGCCAAGGACATCGATCGCCTGGTCAAGTTCGAGGTCCTCGGCTACACCGGCGGCCCCGCCGACGAAAGCCCGAAGAAAAAGGCGGCGAGCCGGTCCCGGGTGAACTGGGACAGCCTGGAAAAGCGGATCAACGAGAGCGAGACGGCGTACCAGCGTCCCGTCATCCGCCGCAAGATCGACGAGCTCGCCGCGTACTACCGCGAGTGCAAGGAGGCGGCGACGCTGCCCGCCATTCCCGGCGCCGTGATCATCACCTCCGAGAAGCGATTCACCTTCACGCCCGTCACCGGCCACCACGATCTCGGCCTGCTGCAGATTCCCGAGGAGCACGGTGTGCTGCGCGTGCTCGACGGCCAGCACCGGCTGCTCGCGCTCCACGCGCTGAGCCAGACGGGCGACGCCATGGGGATCGAGGTGCCGGCGGTCATGTTCGACTCCCTCGACGCGCGCCAGATCGTCGAGCTCTTCGTGACGATCAACGCCAAGCACACGCGGCTCAACCCCTCCCACATCATCAGCCTGTCGGGCCGCAAGCTGTACCCCGATCCCAACCAGGCGCTCGCGCACGACGTCATCCGCTCCCTCAACGAGGACGACACCTCGCCCCTGCACGGCGAGATCAAGATGCTCGGCACGGGGCGCGGCCGCGTGAGCCAGGCGCCGCTCGCGGAAGAGATGGTCGACTTCTTCGAGACGGTGGAGAAGGTGGGCGGCAGCGGCAAGATCCAGGAGCTGCGGGCGGGCGCCAAGCGGTTCTTCCTGAACTACGTCAAGGCGCTGTCCACGACGTTCCCCGCCGCGTGGGCGGGCCGCAAGTATTCGATCAAGACGGGCTCCGCCCTGCGCGCCTTCATCCGCACCACGCCCGACGTCATGGCCCGCGCCAAGGAATTGCGGCGCGACCCCTACGACCTCAATGCCATCCGCGAGGCCATCAAGCCGTGGGGCGAGCGCCTGCGCGACCGGCGCTTCGAGACCGAAGGCGAGTGGAAGCTGAAGCTCGCCGGCGGCACGCGCGGCACCGTCGACGTGCTCACCCGCGAGCTGCGCGACGCTCTTCGCTAGCTCGTAGGTCTCTGCGCGCGCCCGCACCGGCGGGTAGGCGGGAGCGGGTCGGACTCGGGGTCCCGGGACTCGTTTCCCTCTCACTCGGACCGCACATGGCGTGCAGATGGAGCCCAGCCACCACGGGTCCGAATCGGCCACCATTCACGTGGTCCGGGGACCCCGAGTCCGACCCGCTCCCGCCTACCCGCCGGTGCGACTCGGAGTGAGGGCCAAGGACCGCGCGCGTAGCTTTACTCGACCCAGGTGAAGTTGACTTCGAGGATTTCGAACGTCTTTTTGCCGGCGGGGAGTTGGGCGGTGACGGAGTCGCCGACGCTCTTGCCGATGAGGGTGCGCGCGAGCGGGGCGAGGATGGAGATGCGGCCGCGGGTGGGATCGACCTCGTCGGAGCCGACGATCCAGTAGCGGACTTCTTTGCCGGCGTCGTCCTCGAGCCGGACCGTGGAGCCGAAGGTGACGCGAGTGCCGCCGGTGGGCGGCTCGATGACCTCGGCGCCACTGACCTTGGTGTCCAGCTCGCCGATGCGTCCCTCGATGAAGCTCTGCTTCTCGCGCGCGGCGTGGTACTCGGCGTTCTCGGACAGATCGCCGTGCGCGCGGGCCTCGGCGATGGCCTTGATGATGGTGGGGCGCTCCACGCGCTTGAGCCGGTCCAGCTCGTCGCGCAGCCGCTCGAACCCCGTGCGCGTCATGGGCGTGCGCGGCACCGTCATGGGGCGCGTTACCCGCGCCGCGGCAGCGGCGCGCCCAGCTTGCCGAAGCGCTCGATCTTGGCGCTCGCCATCGTGCCCGCCATCCATCCCTCCCACACCGCACTCTGCTTCTGGGCGAGCACCTCGCCCTCCACCTTGTCCCGCTCGGCGGTGAGATCGGCCGCGTTGGGCGCCACGCGCTCGAGCGTCTTGACGACGTAATAGCCCTGCGGCGTCTTCACGGGCTCGCTCACGGCGCCGACGGGCGTCTGCAGCGCGGCGAGCTGGACGTCGCCGGGCAGTCGCTCCGCGGGCTTGGCACGGGAGAAGCGCGCCGTCTCCCCCGTCGTCGCCGCCACCTTCCGCGCCGCCGCCTGCAGATCCGACGTCTTCGCCTCGGTGGCGAGCTGGCGCGCGCGCTCGAGGGCGGCGGCGTCGGCCTTCTGCCGCTTGACGGCGGCGATGACCTTGTCGCGGATTTCCGCCAGCGGCGGCACGCCCGCCGGAATGGTCTCCACGGCCTTCATCACGACATAGCCCGCCGGCGTCTGCACGGGCGCCGACACCCCGCCTTGCGTGAGGGCGAAGGCCGCCTCCTCGAGCGCGTCGGCGCCGGCGGCGCGGGGCCGTTCCACCTTCGCGATGGTGGTCTCCACCGGCGTGAGCCCGAGCTTTCTGGCTTCGGCCATGAAGTCCACCGCTGTCTGCAGGGGCGGCTTCACTTCGTCCGCCTTCGCCTTTGCGGCCGCCTCCGCCGCGTCGGCGGCGAGCCGGCCGCGGATCTGCGCGCTCACGTCCTTGAGCGGCTTGCGGCTCGCCTCCCGGATGTCGAGCGCCTTGATGGCGTGAAATCCGAACTGCGTGCGCACGGGCTCCGGCGAGAGCTCGCCCTTCTTGAGCGCGAAGAGCGCGGCCTCGAACTGGGGCACCATCTCGCCCTTGCTCACGTAGCCGAGCTCGCCGCCGTTGGCCTTGGAGCCGGGATCTTCCGACACCTCCACCGCCAGCTTGGCGAAGTCCTCGCCCGCCTTCGCGCGCCGGATGATGTCGGCGACCTTGGCCCTGGCCTTGTCTTCCGCTTCGCTGCCGCCCGTCTGTCCCACCGTCGCCAGCACGTGCGCGGCGCGCACCTGGTGTGGCGTCTCGAAGTCGCGCGCGTGCTCCGTGTAGTACTTCTCCACGTCGGCGTCGGGCACGGTGGGACGGAAGTCCTTGGGCGCGATGGTCACGTACTGCACGCGGCGCCGCATCGGCTGCTGGAACTCCAGCCCGTGCTGCTTGAGGTACGCGTCCACCTCGTCACCGCCGGCGGTGGTGGCGGCGGCGAGAGCGCCGATATCCACGAGCGCCCACGCCGCGCGCACTTCCTCGCGCTTGGAGACGAAGGCCTGCTCCACCTCAGCCTCGGAGACCTTGGCGCCGGAGCTGATGACCCGTTGCAGCTTGCGCATCGTGAGCTGCCGCCGCAGATCGGCCTCGGCATCCGTGCCGCGCTGGCGCAGGAACGCCTGGTAGCGCGGCATCGAGAAGCGGCCACCGTCCTGGAAATCAGGGATGGCGTGCACGGCGGCGTTGAACTCCTCGTCGGACAGCGCCAGCCCTTCCGCGCGCGCGCGCTGCACGGCGGCCGCCTCGCGGATGACGTCGTCGAGCACCTGCTGGGGCAGCCCCATCTGCTCGGCGAGCTGCGGCGTGAAGTTCCCGCGGTTCATCTGCGAATAGAAGTTCAGGTAGACCTCGTAGCGCCGCTGGTACCGCTCCGCCGGGATCGCTTCCCCGTTGACGATGGCCACCGCGTCCGCGCGGCCGGCGCCGCTGCTGCCGCCGGAGAGAGAGCCGATGTAGATGGACGACAGGACGAAGGCGGCGATGACAAGCAGCAGGCCGATCTGGAGCAGCTTGCGATGCCGGCGCATGACGGTGATCATTCAGACTCCTTCAGAGTGAGGCTTAGCGCGGATTATTCACGAGCGGGGATTGGCTTCGGGGTGCAGGGACCCGTTTCCCACTCACCAGTACCGTACAAGGCGTGTCGATGGAGCCCAGCCACCCTCGACCGACTCGGCCACCATCCCACGTGGTCCTCGCACCCCGAAGCCAATCCCCACTCGTGAATAATCCCGGTTAGTCGTCCCCGTCCGCCCGCCGCGGCCGGGGCGCGGGCGCGCCCTCCTCGGGCACGACGCGTCGCGCGACGGTGACGAATCCGGTGTGGGCCACCATCCGGTGAAAGGGCCGTACCGAGGTGCCCTCGATGTTCCACGGCCGGAAGAGTGTCTCGAAGGTCTCCACGAGCGCCCAGTGCCGCTCGTGATGCAGCGCCTCCGAGATCTGGTGAGACTGGATGATGGTGGGCACGTAACACATGAAGATGCCGCCCGGGCGCAGCACGCGCGCCACCGCCTGCGTCAGCTTCCACGGCTCGGGAAGGTCGAAGAGCACGCGGTCCACCGGCTCCTCCTCCGCGAGCCCGTCCTCCACCGGGCGCAGGCGCACGGTGAGGTTACTTACCTCGCCGAGGCGCATGTGGATGTTGGCGAGCGCCCGGCGCGCGAACTCGTCGCGTTGCTCGAAGCTGATGACCTTGCCGTCGGGACCCACCGCCCGCAGCAGCGCCAGCGTGAGCGCGCCGGAGCCCATGCCCGCCTCCAGCACGCGGCAGCCGGGATAGACGTCCGCCCAGAAGAGGATCATGGCGAGGTCTTTTGGATAGATGACCTGCGCGCCGCGCGGCATCTCGAGCACGAACTCCGCCAGCGTGGGCCGGAAGGCGAGATAGCGCAGCCCCATCGAGCTGCGCACCCAGCTGCCCTCGGGCTGCCCGATGATGGCGTCGTGCGTGATCCACCCGCGGTCGGAATGAAACGTCTCCGACTTGCGCAGGAAGATGAGGTGACGCTTGCCGCGCTGGTCGATGAGCAGCACCTGCTCACCGTCCTGGAAGGCCAGCCCGTCGTTCACGCGGTAGCGGTTTCTCGGTCGCGCGGCGCGGAAGGAAATGCGGGAGCGGCGGTGCACTCGAGAGCCGCCGGCTTCGAATCTGCCATGACCCGGCAATGGTACACTAACGCCGCGATGGAGACACCCCGCCGCGCAGCCAACCCCGCGGGGTCACTCACCGTTCGGGAGCTCGGCCACGTCTCACTCTTCGTGCGCGACCTCGACGCCACGCGCCGCTTCTATCACGACCTCCTCGGACTGGCGGAGACCGGCACGGCCAAGGAGGGCCGCATCGTCTTCTTCTCCGCCGGCGTCCACCATCACGACGTCTCCTGCGAGCTTGCACGCGCGCCCGGCGCGGGCCCCCAGCCCAAGGGCGTGCCCGGCCTCTATCACATCGCCTTCGACGTGGGCGCCTCCCTCGCCGACCTGACGCAGGCGCGCCGCACGGTGGAAGCGGCCGGCCTGACCGTCTTCGGTGAGACCGCCACCAGCTTCTGCGTGCGCGACCCCGACGCCCACGAGATCGAGCTCTATGTTGAACATGCGGGGCCTTGAAGGGCCCCCCAAGCCCCCGGTCGGCGGACGTTCGTCTACAGCACGGCCTCGGCCTGAACTTTCTTGATTTACATGGGGGGCCTCGAAAGGCCCCCCAAACCCCCCAACGCTCGGCAGCGCCGCGGCAAAAGCCGCGGCGCTCCTCGAGTCCGCATTTAAGCTGCCCGCACGCGCCACATGGCCAGCCCTCCCACCACGAGGGCGACCACCACGAGGCCGAACGCGGGCAGGTAGCTGCCGGTGGTGTCGAAGATGCGGCCGCCGAGCCAGGCGCCGAGCGCTTCGCCGGGGCCGATGGCGAGGCTGAGCCAGCCGTAGATGGCGCCGAACGATGCGCCCGCGAAGACGTCGGCGGAGCGCGCGGAGGCCACGATCCCGGACGAGCCCTGCGCCATGCCGTAGAACGCGACGTACAGCGTGAGCCACATGGGCGCGCCCGTCGCCGCCATCGCGGCCAGGCAGCCGATGCCGATGGCCGCGCTCGTGTACATGATCGTCAGCGTGGGCGCGCGACCGATGCGGTCCGAGAGCCAGCCCGTGGTGAGCCGCCCTGCGAGGCTCACGAGGCTCACCGTGCCCAGCGCGGTCGCGGCCGCCGCCGGCGTCACGCCCTGCCCGATGGCGTAGGCGATGACGTGCGTGTTCATGAGCGGAAACGCACACGCCGCCGCGAAGCGCGCGAGCGCCAGCCACCAGAAGGGCGCCGAGCGCACGGCATCACGCACGGTCCACGGCGCGGGCGCATCGGCGGCCCGCGGTGCCGGCGCCACGCGCGCGGGCAGGCGCTGAAAGGCGTTGAGCGGCACCACGATGAGGACGAGCAGGGCCGCCCACGCCAGCAGCGTCACGCGCCAGCCGTACGCGAGCACGAGCGCCTGTCCGAGCGGGATGAAGCAGAAGGCGCCGAAGCCGGTGCCCAGGTCCGCGACCGCGATGGCGCGCCCGCGCGCGCGCGGATACCAGAGCGCGGCCACCAGGAGATTGGCCTGGCTGCCGAGCATGGAGAGGCCGAGACCGGCGATGAGGCCGTACGCGAGCACGAGGGTGAGGAGCGACCCCGCCTGGCTCGCCAGCACGAAACCGCCCGCCGCCAGCAACGCGCCCCATTGGAAGAGCCGGCGGGGGCCGAGGCGGTCGAACGCCCAGCCGATGATAGGAGAGCCGAAGCCGCCCAGCAGCAGCACGGCGGATTGCACGGCGGCCACCTCGCCGCGCGAGCCGCCGAACTCCGTCACCAGGGGCAGGTAGAGCACGGCGAAGGCCATCACGATGCCGTTCTGGATGGCCAGGGTGGCGGCGGCGATGCCGAGGGAGACGGGCGGCTTCAGCTCAGCGGGAGACCGTGAGGCGCTCGCGGCCGTAATGATCCGGATCGTGCCACGGCCGGCCCTCCGCGAAGCGCCGCGACGAAAACGGCGTCAGGTCCGCGGTGACGGGCGCGCCGCGCACGATCCACTCGGCCAGGCAGCGGCCGATGGCGGGCGAGGTCTTGAACGACGTGCCGGAGTCGCCCGCCATCACCCACAGCCCGTCGATAGACGGCACGCGGTCGATGACGGGACGGCCGTCGGCGCTCATCATGATCATGCCCGCCCAGCCGCCGCGCATGGGCGCGTCCTCGAAGCCCGGCAGGCGCGCGGTGAGCGCCGCGCGGCAGCCGGTGACGTAGGCGGCGTCGACGGACTCGTCGTACTTCGCGGGGTCCGCGTGAAGGGAGCCCAGCTCGACACCGATGAGCGTGGCCGCCGCGCCCTCGGGCCGGAACCACGAGTGCTGCGTGGCGTCGATGACGGCGGGGTGGCGGTGGATGAAGCCGGCGGGCCAGCGGAAGATCGCCACCTGGATGCGGAAGGGCGTGAGACCCCAGTCGAGCCCGAGCGGCGCCAGCAGCGGCTGCGCCCACGCGCCCGCCGCCACCACCACCGCGCGCGTGACGATGCGGCCCGCCGTCGTCTCCACGCCCGTCACGCGCCCACCCTCGGTGACGACGCGCAGGACCTCGCAGTGCGTGGTGATCGTCGCCCCCGCGCGCCGGGCGGCCTCCGCGAACGCGTAGGTGGTGGCGACGGGATCGGCGAAGCCGGAGCCCGGCTCGTAGGCGGCGGCGCCCACGCCCGTGAGGTCGGCGCCGGGCAGGAGCGCGCGCGCTTCGTCGAGCGTGATCTCGCGCGTCTCGATACCGAGCCGCCGCTGTCGCTCCACGTTGCGGCGGAGCGCGTCGCGGTGCTCGGCGCCGACGAGCTGCACGAAGCCGACCGCCTCGAAGCCGCACCGGCCGCCCACGATGGCGTCGAAGTCGCGGAAGATTTTGAGGCTCTCGAAGGCGAGCCTCGACTCCGCGTCGTTCGTGTAGTGCATGCGCACGAGCGCGCCCGACTTGCCGGTAGCGCCCGCGGCGAGGTGCCGGCGCTCCACGAGGTGCACGTCGCGCACGCCGAGCGCGGTGAGGTGGAAGGCGGTGCTGGCGCCGATGCAGCCCCCGCCGATGACGACGACGTCCGCCGAGCGCATGGTGCCGCGGATTGTAGCAGGCCCCACGATCGTCATATAGTAGCGGGGATGCGCATCCTCATCGTCGACGACTCCTCGCCACGGCGTCGTCTCCTCACCGCGCTCTTCGAGCGCGCGGGCCACGAGGCGATCACGGCCAACGACGGCGAGGCGGCCCTCGCCCTGCTCCAGACGACGTCGGTGGACGCCGTGGTGTCCGACGTCCGCATGCCGAAGATGGACGGCTTTCAGCTCTGCCGCACCCTGCGTCGTGACCCGCGCTGGACGAGGCTGCCCTTTATCTTTTACAGCAGCATCTTCATCGGCAACCCGGCCCAGGAGCTCGGACGCGACCTCGGCGCCACCGCCTACCTCGACGCCAAGGACGTGGCGCCGGAGCAGGTGGCCCACGAGCTGGAGACGCTCGTGGAGCGCCACGTGCGTGCGGAGTACGACGAGAGGCTGGGACGCCTTCTCGACGACCTGGAGTTCGCGCGCCGGTACCACCACGTGGTGCTGTCCTCGCTCGCGGAAGCGGGGCAGGAGGACTTGCACGAACTGGTGACGACCAGCGCCAGGGCGCTCGACGAGGTGGTGACGAAGCTGGATGGCGAGCGGAAAACGCTCGCGAACGCCGAGCGCACCGTCAAGGCGGCGCAGCTGGAGCTGCTGAAGGAGCTGGGCGAGTATCTCGGCGACAAGATCAACAACCCTCTCGCCATCATCCTCGCCAGCGCCCAGCTCCTGGAGATCAAGTCGCCCGGCGACGCCACCACCACCGCCGCCGAGCGCATCGCCACCGCCGTCAACAAGATCAACCAGGTCGTCAGAGAAATCGCCGACCGAAGCGCCGATACCTAGTTGGATGGGGGGCCTCGAAGGGCCCCCCAAGCCCCCCAACGCTCGGCCGCGTCC
>CAYQQT010000071.1:7653-11050 GCA_964419375.1 uncultured bacterium | reverse complement strand
CGCTGCCGAGCGCTTGGGGGGCTTGGGGGGCCCTTCGAGGCCCCCCATCCAACTAAGTCTGGAGGTCACCCACCGCCGCCGACAGGGCCTCCAGCTCGGCGCGCCACGACGCGGGCGCGATCACGGGACGGACGACGAACTTCGAGAAGCCGACGGCGATGAAGCGCTCGATGAGCGCTCGCAACGCCGGCAAGCCCACCGGCGTGAGCTCGAGCGCTCGGGGACGCCGCGCGGCCATCACGCGCGCGGTGTCCGGGTCGATGGGCGCGCTGGCGTAGCCGATGCTCATGCCGAAGTGCTCGCTGCTGATCGAGCGCCCGGCGCGCGCGGCGGCGTCTTCGATCACCACGCGCCCCGCCGCCGCCTCTTCGGGCGTGCACAGCGACGGCAGCCACCCGTCCGACAATCGGCCGCAGCGCTCGAGGGCGGCCGGCACCGTGCCGCCCAGCCAGACTTCGAGCGGCTGCTGCACCGGCAGCGGCGAGAGCGTGACGTCACGGAAGGTGCCGGCGGCGCCGTCGTGGCTCACGGTCTCGCCGGCCCACAGGCGCCGCAGGAGCGGAAGCGCCTCGTCGATGACGGCGCCCCGGCGCTTGGGGTCGACGCCGATGGCATCGCGCTCCGGCGCGTAGGTGAGCCCGGGCACCAGCGTCACCAGCAGCCGCCCTTTGCTCAGCACGTCCAGGCTCGCGAGCTGCTTGGCGAGCCTCAGGACATTGCGTCCCGGCAAGAGCATCGTCGTGCCGAGCTTCAGCCGCGGATTGCTTGCCGCCGCCCACGCGAGCCCGACGACGGGATCGAGGACGGGGCCGGTCAGCACCTCCGAGAGCCACAGGGAATCGAAGCCCAGCTCCTCGAGGCCGGTGACGAGCTCGGCCAGGGCGTCAGGCGTAGAGGAGGCGCCTGCGGCCCCCACTCCGATGCGGATCTTCATTTCAACCCTCGCACGGTCGAATTCGCGGCGCGGAAATCGCGCGACAGGAGCGTCGCCGGTTCCCCGTGCCGATCCAACTATCTCCTGACTCGACTATACTTCGCGCGTGATCGTCTCCCCGCCCGTTCTCGACACCCCGGAACCACGCCACTCCCTGGCGGTCTTGACGCACGTCGTCTACGGCCTGCACGCCCTCAGCCTGGTCACGGGGATCATCGGCACCGCCACCGTGGTGGGTGCGTTTCTCACCGGGTGGCCGTCCATCATCGCCGTCATCCTGAATTACGTGAAGCGAAGCGAGGCGCGTGGGACGTGGCTGGAGTCGCACTTCCGCTGGCAGATCCGCACGTTCTGGTTCGGGCTGTTGTGGGTCACGCTCTGCGTGCTCTTCGTAGTGCTCACGCTCGGCATCGGCATCCTCATCGCCTGGCTGCCGCTCGGCGTGGTGGGGCTATGGTTCATCTACCGGGTGGCGCGCGGCTGGCTCGCGCTGAAGGAGCACCGGCCGATCTCCACGTAGCCCGTGATCTCGGTCGAGCCGTCGCGATGGCGCGCCCGGTATCATGTGCCGGTGTCCGCGCGCTCTTACGGCTGGATCATCGTCGCGGTGTCGGCCACCGCGAGCAGTCTCGCCTGGTCGGTCCGCTCCACCTTCGCGCTCTTCTACGTCGCGCTGCTCGCGGAATTCGGCTGGCAGCGCGGGCAGGCGGCCCTCGGATACTCACTGAGCTGGCTGCTGCTCATCGTCTTCTCGCCGCTCGCCGGCTGGCTCTACGATCGTTTCGGCGCGCGCGTCGTGGTCGCGGTGGGCGGGCTTGTCCTCGGAACCGGTATGGTCCTGACCAGTCGTGTCGGCGCGCTCTGGCAGTACTACCTGGTGTTCGGCGTGCTGGGCGCGGCGGGGATCGCGTTCATCATGATGCCGGCCTTCGCGGTGACGAGTCGCTGGTTCCTCACCGGCCGAGGCACTGCGCTCGGAATCATCAGCGCGGGCGCCTCGGCGAGCGCCGTGATCTTCTATCCGCTCAACGCCTGGCTCATCGGCGCCCTGGGCTGGCGCAATGCCATGGCCGCGTACGGCGTGATCATCGTGCTCGGGGTGGTGCCGGCCGCGACTCTCCTGTACCGAAGAGCGCCCTCCGATGCGGTGCGGGCGACATCGACCGCGCCCGCCGGCCCTGGCGAGACGGAGTGGACTCTCGCCGGCGCGCTGAGGACCTATCAGCTCTGGGCGGCCTTCGCCATGTGGGGTCTCGGGGTCATCGGCTACCAGATCATGACCACGCACCAGGTGGCTCATGCACTCGATCGCGGTTTCAACGCGGCGACGGTGGCGTGGGTCTTCGGGCTCTCAGGCGTCTTCACCACCCTCGGCAATGTCGTGGGCGGCACGCTGTCGGACCGGTGGGGCCGCGCGCGGGTGTTCGCGCTCGGGACTGTCATCGGTCTGACGGGTATCGTCTGTTTCGCCCAGCTCACTGCGTCCGATGATCTCGTGCGCCTGCTCGTCTACGCGGGCTCCGGCTTCGGATTCGGCATGCGTATCTCGCTGCTCACCGCCATTCCAGCCGACCTCTTTCAGGGCCGGAATTTCGGGGCCATCCTCGGCTTCGTCAACGCAGGCGGCGGGCTGGGTGGTTTCATCGGACCTTTCCTGGGAGGCCATCTCTTCGATCTGACCGGCGACTATCAGCTCACGTTCACGGTGAGCGCGCTCGCCATCGCCGGCTCGGCGGTCGCCGCGTGGCTCGCCGCGCGCCGACCGGCTGCATCTCAACCTTGATCTCTCTTGATCACGCCGGATCCAGCCCCACGATCTCGTTGAATCGCCCGAAGCCGATGTAGAGCGTCGTGTGGGCGACGAGCTCGATGATCTCAGCCTCCGAGAAGTGGCTGCGCATCTCGGCCCACAGCGTGTCGTCGACCTTGTGATGGTCGACGGCGAGCTTCTCGGCGAACCGGATGGCGGCCCGCTCGCGCCCGCTCAGGAGGTCCGAGGACTCGTCGTCGATCGCCGCGATCTTCGCTTCCGTCGCGCCTGCATGCCGGGCCCCGGCATAGCGGACCTTCAGTCAGTAGCGGCACGCGTTGAGCGCGGCGATCTTCAGCCGCACCAGCTCGCGGAGGACGGGATCGAGCGTGCCCTCGCGCACCAGCGTGGCGCGGAACGCGGCGAGCGCCTTCAGCACGCCGGGGTTTCTCGCGTACGTGCGGGTGCTCGCCGAGGTGCCGGACTGCCGCTCGGCCTCCTCGCAGAAATGCCGGATCTCGTCATCGACCTCGTGGATACCCAGCGGCTCGATCCTCGCCATCGTCGCCTCCCTCTCCGGGTCAGATCATACGGCGACCATCAGGACACGAAAACCCCTCATGAGCAATGCCGTCACGGGGCGTCTTGCGTTCGCGCCCCCACTGCGCGATCCTCCGGCACACTCGTCACTCGAAAGGAGCCACCGATGGCAC
>CAYQQT010000071.1:0-7553 GCA_964419375.1 uncultured bacterium | reverse complement strand
CCCACTGCGCGATCCTCCGGCACACTCGTCACTCGAAAGGAGCCACCGATGGCACGCGTATCCTACGCTCTCGCAGGCGCCGCTCTGGCCGCCGCCTGCCTGTTCGTGGCGGCCCAGGCGCAGCAGCCGACGCCGCCGCCGTTCGCGACCACCAAGGTCGACGGCACCGACAACGTCTACATCTTCCGCTACGGCAACTCCCAAGCGATGTTCGTGGTCACCTCCGACGGCGTGATCGCCACCGACCCCATCGGCTATGGCCGCCCGCAGGCGGTCACCGCCTACGTCGACGAGATCCGGAAGGTCACGAACCAGCCCATCAAGTACGTCGTCTACAGCCACCACCACTTCGACCACATCGCGGGCGGCAAGCCCTTCAAGGACGCCGGCGCCACCTTCATCGCGCACAAGCGTGCCAAGGAACGCCTGGAGGCCCTGAAGGACCCGCACACGGTCGTACCCGACGACACGTTCGGCAAGAACAAGACGCTCAAGCTCGGCGACACCCGCCTGGAGCTGACGCACCTCGGCCTCAACCATTCCGACAGCACGATCGTCATGCGGCTGCCGAAGGAGAAGGTGCTCTTCGCCGTCGACTTCATCCCGGTGGGCTCGGTGCCGGGGCGCGGCATGATCGACTCGTATCCGGTCGAGTGGGAGGAGTCGCTGAAGAAGGTCATGGCGATGGACTGGGACAAGCTGATCCCCGGCCATCCTGGCGCACCCGGCGGGCGGCTCGGCACCAAGGACGACGTACAAAACGTCCTCACGTTCCTGCAGGACGCCTCCGCCGCCGTCAAAGCCGAGGCCCAGGCCGGCAAGTGCTGGGACGGAGTCGAGAAGGAGCTGAAGCTGCCGAAATACTCGAGCTGGGCGGGATACGAAAACAATTTGCCGTTCGTACTGCGCCGCTACTGCGGGCTCTGGGGCCGCGGCACATGACATTGCTGTTGCGTTGACAGACGAGCCGCCGGCGCTACGACTCGTGCACGGTCGCGAGCGCCGGCGGCAGCGCCGCCAGCACCTCGCGCAAGCACTGCCGAATACGCGCGATGTTCGCTTCCGCCTTCCCGGGAATCTCGCCGCGTGTCACCTGCGCGATGAAGTCCTCTTGTGTCGTCGTCATCAGCAACGACGCGTTGATCTCGAGCTGGATCGCGTGGACGCGCCCGCTCTGCGGTTGGCCGTACGTCGCCACGATGTTGCCGCCGGTGTAGCCGCTGACGTTCTGGTGCACCTCGAATCCGTGCTGGGTGAAAATCGCCGCCACGACCGCCGCGAGCTCGGGAGCACAGGTCGACTCGTGGCAGGTGCCGATGATCACCTGATGGTCTTTCATCCCGCGCGGGCTCCCGGTGTGGCCGTCGAGGAGTAGCGCGTAGCCGTAGGCTTCGCAGAGCTCGCCGAGCACACGGTCCAGAGTCGAGTAATAGGGATCGTAATGCGTCTTCAGGCGCGCCTCGAGGTCCGCGAGCGCGAGCGGACGCGCGAAGATGGGCGCATCGCGCATCGTATGGGTCCGCACCACCCCCCGCCGGGAGCGCACCTCGCCGTCATGGTGCTCGAAGTCATCGCGCCGGCGATTGACGTCGACGAACATGCGCGAGAGCGGCGTGGCGAGGACGGTGGCCCCGTGCGCGTGGAGATCGCCGTAAAGCTCGGCGGCGAAGGTGTCGGCGAAGCCGTACGCGAAGGTTTCGAAGCGCGCCTCGCGGTAGTCGGCGCCGGTGATGTGGGGCAAGGGCTGGGTGCCGTAGTGGGGCACGCTGACGAGAACCGGCGAGCGCATACCTGGCGCCGGATGCCTGACGATCGGGAATGACGAGTCCACGCGCGATTCTAGCCCGTCCCGTGCGCGGCGGCGTGCGCGCATAATGCCGGGATGAGCGCCACGCGCGTACGTCCCGCCCGTCCCGCGGAAGCGACGATCCTGGCCGAGATGGCCAACGACTTCAACGATCTGGGCGAAGTGCACGGCCGGCGGCGCCTGGCCCTTCTCCAGCGGCCCGAAGCCCTGCGAGGGCGCGGACTGGCAGACGTCCACCGTGCCGTTGACGAGCCCCTCGATGGCGGAGGTGCCGGCGGATCCTGATCTCGTCGCTCACGGGGGCCCTCCCTCGGCGGCATGATATCGTACGCACCACCTTGCCGTTCCTCGGAGGTCGCCCATGAGGCAGCCGCGCGCGTGGTGGTCACCGTCGATGCTCACGGGCCTCGCCCTGATGGTCACGCTCGGGCTGGCCGGGCCGGCCGCAGCCCAGGACAAGCCGCGCGCGGGCGGCGAGCTGATCTTCGTGGTGGCCGCCGAGCCGCCGAGCTTCGACGCCCACCGCGAAGAGACGTTCGCGATGCTCCACCCGACCGCGCCCCACTACAACACGCTGCTGCGGGTCGATCCGAACGACAAGACGGGCACCAGGTTCATCGGCGACCTCGCCGAGTCGTGGACGGTCTCCGCCGACAAGCGCACGTACACGTTCAAGCTGCGCCGGGGCGTGAAGTTTCACGACGGCAGCGTGATGACATCGAAGGACGTGAAAGCCTCCTACGACCACATCATCTTTCCGCCGGACAGCGTCGTCTCCAGCCGGAAGGCGGCCTACACGGTCGTGGAAGCCGTGGAGGCGCCGACCCCCGACACCGTGGTCGTCCGCCTGAAGTGGTACGAGGCGTCCATCCTCGCGAACCTCTCGTCACCGTGGAACTACATCTACAAGGCCGACATCCTGGCCAAGGACCCGCGGTGGTACGAGAAGAACATCATGGGGACCGGGCCGTTCACGTTCGTGGAGTACGTGCGGGGCTCGTACTGGATCGGCAAGAAGAACCCGGACTACTGGGACAAGGGCAAGCCCTACCTCGACGGCTACCGCGCGATCTTCATCCCCAGCTCGGGCGCGCAGGTGGCGGCGATCCGCGGTGAGCGCGCCATGATCCAGTTCCGCGGCTTCACCCCGGCCGATCGGGATTCGCTCGTGAACGCCCTCGGCAACAAGATCACGGTGCAGGAGAGTCCCTGGAACTGCTCGATCCAGGTGGCCATGAACCAGCAGAAGAAGCCGTTCGAGGACAAGCGCGTGCGCCGCGCGCTGTCGCTCGCGCTCGACCGGTACGAAGGATCGAAGGCGCTGTCGCGGATCGCGCTCGTGAAGGAGGTGGCCGGCATCCAGGTGCCCGGCACGCCGTGGGCCACGCCCCCCGAGGAGCTGGCCAAGCTGGCCGGCTACGGGCGGGACATCAACGCCTCCCGCGCCGAGGCCCGGCGTCTGCTGAAGGAGGCCGGCGCCGAGAACCTGTCGTTCACGCTGACGAACCGCGCCGTCCCCCAGCCGTACGAGCCCGTCGGGATCTGGCTCATCGACCAGTGGCGCCAGGTCGGGCTCAACGTCAAGCAGGTGACCCTCGAGTCGGGGTCGTGGCTGCAGGCGCAGAAGACCGGCGACTTCGAGGTCTCGACCAACGCGCCGTGCAACTCCATCGTGGAGCCGGACATGGATCTGCACTGGTTCCTCACGACGTCGCCGGTGAACTTCAGCCGCCACAAGGACACGGTGATGGACGAGCTGTACCAGAAGCAGTCGCGCACGACCGATTCGGAGGAGCGGCGGAGGCTCCTGCGCGCGTTCGAAAAGCGCCTCTACGACGAGGAGGTGCACTACATCATGACGTTCCAGTGGCACCGGATCGTCCCCCACCTGGCCAAGGTCCGGGGGTGGACGCTGATGCCGAGCCACTTCTTGAACCAGCAGCTCGACACGGTCTGGCTCAGCGAATAGCCGTCACCGGGAGGACGGTGCCATGACGCTCGAAACCCGTCGGTTGCACCCGCGCGTGGGGGTCGAAGTCCTGGGCGTGGACGTCACGCAGGTCAGCGAGGCCGTGTTCGGAGACATCGTCGAGGCCTTCGAGGAGCACTCGGTGCTGCTCTTCCGTGACCAGCGGCTCGCCGACGAGGAGCAAATCGCCTTCAGCCGGCGCTTCGGGCCGCTCGAGACCTCGCTCCGCACGATCACCTCGCTGGCGAAGGTCGCTCCCGAGGTCTCGAACCTCGCCAACGTGGACGCGGAGGACCGGCTCATCCCGGCCGGGGACAAGCGCAACCTCTTCAACGCCGGCAACCAGATGTGGCACACCGACAGCTCGTTCAAGCGCGTGCCGGCGCTGGCGTCGCTGCTGTCGGCGCGCGAGGTGCCGCCCGAGGGCGGCGAGACCGAGTTCGCGAGCATGCGGGTCGGCTACGAGGGGCTGCCCGAGTCCACGCAGCGGTTCCTCGAGGGCAAGGTGGCCATCCACAGCTTCGTGTACTCGCGCGGGCTGGTGAGCGACGGGCTCCTGCCGCCCGACCACGCGGCGCAGGTGCCGCCCGTCCCCCAGCTGCTGGTGCGCGCCAACCCGCGCCACGGGCGCAAGGCGTACTTCGTGGCATCGCACGCCTGCGAGATCGTCGGCATGGCGACCGACGAGGCGCGCGCGCTGCTGCGCGAGCTCCTCGAGCGGGCGACGCGGCCCGAGGTGGTCTACACGCACCGCTGGCGGCCCGGCGACCTCGTGATGTGGGACAACCGCTGTGTGCTGCACCGCGGCCGCCCGTGGGACGAGAGCGCGTACCGGCGTGTGATGCATCGCACGACGGTCGCCGGCGACGGCCCCACCGTGCCCGACGTCCCCGACGCCCCGGTCGCCCCCGCCCGCGAGATCGACATTGCGTGGGGACGCGCCCAGCTCGCGGCCGTGTGACGGGGCGCGAGCCATGCCAAAAATCTGGCGCGTGTACAGCGGCAGCGACGGCAAGTCGCACATCGCCGAGATGCCGCTGGCGATGACACCCTTCGTCGACGTGGAAGGCGCGCACGGTGAGGCCAGCCCGACGCAGCCGGCCACCGGCATCACCTTTCGCGTTTCGCCCCCCGGCTACGTCCTCGACTGGCACTGCGCCCCCCGCCGCCAGTACTCGATCTCGCTCTCCGGCCTGGCCGAGATCGAAGTCGGCGACGGCACCGTCGCCCGTGTCGCCCCCGGCGACGTCGTGTTGGCCGAGGACCTGACCGGCCAAGGCCACGTCACCCGCGTCGTCGGCAGCGAGCCGCGCTTCTACGCGATCGTGATTGTCGGAATGGGGGGCCTCGAAGGGCCCCCCAAGCCCCCCAAGCGCTCGGCAGCGCCCCGGCAAAGCCGGGGCGCTCCTCGATAGCCCCCGCGCTCGGCAGCACCCCGGCAAAGCCGGGGCGCTCCTCGATATTTCGACAGGCTAGTTGCCGGCGGTGATCTTGGCGGCGTCGCCCGTGAGGCGGACGATGTGCAGGCCGGTGTTGGCGCGGTCGGCGAGGTAGACGAAGCCGCGCTCGTCGGCCTCGACGTTGTTGGTCTGGATCGCGACCTTGCAGCTGCGCGTGCCGTTCGTCACGCAGCGCTCGGCGGTCCGCTCGGTCGTCGCCGGGATGTAGAAGCCGGCCTCGCGCGGCGCGTAGGGATCGCGGATGTCCACCGCCCGCACGCCGCCGTTGAAGTAGGCGACGAACACCAGCTTGCGATAGAAGACCGACGCGAACGACTCGCTGCTCGAGTGCGGACCGAAGCGGCCGCCCCGGCTGCAGAAGTTCCCCTTGGACTCCGGCACCTGGAAGGTGGCCACCGAGAACGGCCGGGTCTCAGTGGTGATGTCGACCATGAACGTGGCGTGCCGAAACTCTTTGCACTCGTTGGCGATGGACTCCGAGACCAGCACCACGAAGTCGCGCACGTTGCCCTTGGTGTTCGGCGCCCAGTCCGCGATCTTCATCCCCAGCACGGGGAACGCCGTGTGGCCGCCCCAGTTGGGCGACATCCAGAGGCGGCTGATCTCGGGCGCGTTGAGGTTCGCCGCCGTCGGCGCCTCGGGGCCGGTGAGCAGCTTCTGCCGGTCGACGATCTGCAGCGCGCCGTCGGCGCTGGTGCCGTACGCGAAGTAGACGCGGTTGCCGAGCACGATCGGCCCATGGGCGCCGTGGGCAGCCGGGATGGGCCCCGTCGAGCCCGGCTCCTGGCCCGCGAGGCCGAAGTCGCGCACGAACACGGGCTTGGTGGGATCGCTCAGGTCGTAGATCTTCGTCATGCGGCCGGTGCGCCAGCCTGAGGCGCCGACCTGCAACGGATCCGCCTTGGCGAGATCGCCGGAGATCAGGTAGGCGATGCCCGTGTCGCACTCCCAGAAGTTCTTGTGCGTCGAGGTCAGTCCCGTGACCACCGTGCTCACCTTCTGCGGCTTGGCCGGATCGCTGACGTCCCACACCTCGTGGCCCGAGTTGGGCACCGAGTTGCCGAGCGTCCGCAGCAGGTACGTCTTGCCTTGCCGGTCGCACACGCGCGCCATCTGGGCGCCGCCCTGCTCGGAGCCGCCGGCCGGCCCGGGGATGTGGGCCAGGTAGCGCGGCCGCGCCGGATCGGTCACGTCGACGATCGACGTCCCGTTGTCCTCGTCGCTGCCGGTGAGCGGGTTGCGCGCGCGCCCGCCGTGGTGGCCGACGTAGGCGATGACGCGCCCGCGCTGCGCATGGATCGTCGG
Source organism: uncultured bacterium (assembly GCA_964419375.1). GTDB lineage: Bacteria > Methylomirabilota > Methylomirabilia > Rokubacteriales > CSP1-6 > JBBDXO01. The sequence continues at coordinate 1,012 of CAYQQT010000071.1, read as the reverse complement.
CTGATAGGCCGAGCGGCCCTGCAGGTCGTCGTGGCCGAGCAGCTCCATGTCGTGCGCTTCGGCGCCGTGACCGCGCGCCGGCGTCTGCGAGGACGCACGCCCGGCCGCGAGCGACGCCAGGACGAGGACGAAGAAGATCAGTGAGCGCCGTCGTCTCAGCAATGTCATGGCTGTCGATCCTCCCTGTGTCGCTCACTTGACGAGACCTCGAACCCTGCCATAGTTCTCGCGGGAGGCCAGCGATGTCAACCCGTCCAAGGGCCGTCGTCGTCACGCTCGTCCTGCTCGTGCTCGTGGCCGGCTCGGCCGGAGCGGTTGCTGCCGCGCCGGAGGGCGAGATGACGTGGGCGGTCCACGTCTCGCTGGCTCCCACCTGGTTCGATCCGGCCGAGACGCCGTCCGTCATCACGCCGTTCATGATCCTCTACGCGATGCACGATGCTCTCGTGAAGCCGATGCCGGGCAACCCGCACGCGCCGAGCCTGGCCGAGTCGTGGAGCGTGTCGAAGGACGGGTTGGTCTACGAGTTCGTCCTGCGCAAGGGCGTGAGGTTCCACAATGGCGATCCGGTCTCGGCCGAGGACGTGAAGTTCTCGCTGGAGCGCTATCGCGGCGGCGCCGCCTCGACCCTGAAGGAGCGCGTGGCGGGCGTCGACGTCGTCGACACCCAGCGCGTACGCATCCGGCTCAAGCAGCCGTGGCCTGACTTCATGACGTTCTACGCGACGCCGGCGACGGGGGCGGCCTGGATCGTGCCCAAGCGCTACCTCGAGCGCGTCGGCGAGGACGGCTTCAAAAAGGCGCCGGTGGGGACCGGGCCCTATCGCTTCGTCTCGTTCTCCCCGGGTATCGAGCTCGTGCTGGAGGCCAACGAGGGGTACTGGCGCAAGGCGCCCAGCGTGAAGCGGCTCGTCTTCCGCTCGGTGCCCGACGACACCACGCGGCTGGCCATGCTCGAGCGGGTGCGCCTGGCCGCCAACCTGGCCATCGACCGCAAGGCGCTCAACGACGC
>CAYQQT010000070.1:3538-11285 GCA_964419375.1 uncultured bacterium | reverse complement strand
CCTCCTGGACCCCGCCGCCCGCGTGAGCGACCCCGCCGCTCGGCGCGACACGTCCTGCGCTGGGTGATCGCGTCGGATGCCGGCGACCCGTCCGCGGAACCCGCCGCAGCCGCAGGTATCGTCTCGATGAGCGATCCGTCTCAGGGCGCGTCTGTCAAGCTGCCGCCGCAAAGCTACTGGCTCGGGCAGGATCTCGACTGGAATGCTGGGTGGACGCCCGTCGTGCTGTGGGCTGAGTTGCCGTTCTGGCTCATGGTGGCCGCACACTTCAGGTCGAGGTCCGAGGCCACAGCTTTACCGTCGACGTCCGCAGCAACTTTATCGAGCTTTTTGCCGGCGAGGTCGTCGATTCCGGACGCACCGCGGTTTATGTCGGCCCAGACCCTGCGCAGCTGAACCCTGAGGCCCGTAAGCTGATCGAGGAGCAAGGCCTCGCCCTGCTCCCGAGGGCCTGTAAGACTATCCTCAGGATCCACTCACGCTGCAATAGCGATGTCCTCACGGCTCTAGATGAAGAAGGCAGGCGGACGAATACGGCCACGTATTATCTCATGGCACTTTGCGAGGCTCACTTCGAGGTAGTGAATCGCGTCGTACAGTCCTATCGACTTTCCACCTACGATTATTTCCCATACGAGGTCAGCCCGTGGGACATTCCCGTCTGGTGGGTTGTAGTGCCTGCCGGATTCGTCCGAGTTGTACTCTTCAACTATGCTGATTGGGATCGCAAGCCACGAATCGGGCGGATGGGCGGACCAACAGAAACCTACTCGCTGATCGAACCAGCGGCGCTGCAGCAAGCAACGCGGCAAGACGCGGATGCAAGTGAACTCGAGCTTCTTGATGCTCTGAATCGGATGGAGCATGGCGACTACACCGGCGCAGTCAGAAGAATCACGACGGCAATCGAGGCGATGGTGGAATGGGTGCTACGTTCGGAGTTGCTAAAGCTGTACTCGGAAGCTGAGGTTGAGGAGAAGCTACACGCGTCGCGCAATGATTTCCCCGGTCGTGCTAGACAGTACGAGAAGCTGAGTGGTCGACAGCTGGATGCGATTCTCAGGCAGGAACTTGAGGACACGCGCTCACTCCGGCACGAGATCGTTCATCGAGGCTTGCGTATCAGTTTTCGGGATCGGGGCCGCGCGCAACGCTCAGTTGATACCGGACGCTGGACGTTCAACTGGTTCGAGAATAGGCCGGGCAGAGCGCGCTTGCGGGAGACACGCATCGGCACGCGATCTATCGGAAGGCACATGAGCCTCTTTGACGCCGAAATTACGTCGGAAGGTGTGGTCGTGTCTGCGGACCCGATGCCCGCAGGAGAGGAATCCAACACCGATCCGCCGTCGGCCTAACATCCGCTTGCAGCTGGCAAAGCGTCCTAAAGGTCCTACACTGTCCAGAGCTCCGGCAGGGGCGCTTTGCAGCTGAAGCGGGGGCGTTAGATCGCCATGCTGAACACTGCAGCGCTTCAGCTACCTGGACCCAGGACCCCGCTCTACCCGCTGATCCAGCAGCAGGTCGTAGAGGAGGCCCGCCCGCTGGCCGAGAGACTTCAGACTTGGCGAATAATGGACTCCGATCACGGGCTGAGCACGACGGATTTCCACGGCAAACCCGTCCGCTATCGAGGCGTTTCGTTTAAGGGCAGCCCTCGCACCGTCTTTTGGGCCAACTTCTTTGAACCGTTCATCGTGCACGCTGCCCGTCAATCCGTAGAATGGGTGATCCATTGCTGTCGCGACCGCAGTCTTGACCCAGGCCAGTATCTTGCCGAGACGAAGAGCCTGCTCGACGTTCTCATTGAACGTGTGTACGAGGAGATGGTCAGGATTGATCAAGTTCTCCAGGGCCAGGGTCGTCCAACTTCGGTGACACGAGTCGATGTGTCGCACAAGGTTCAGGTCATGAAGGAGGGAGTTGACGACCTGATAGTCGCATTGACGCACAGTGGTACCGCGCCTTCGACACCCTCGGACAAGGAAAGAGTGTCTCACCGCATGGTTGACGTATTTGTTAGCCACAGCAGTCACGATGTCGCTCTCGCTGCTCAAGTGGTCGATCTCCTCCGCGCCGCACTAAACCTGCGCGCTGAGAGCATCCGATGTACGAGTGTGGATGGTTACCGCCTACCGGCCGGCGCAGATTCAGACGAGCAACTGCGTGATGAAGCTCTCGCCTGCCGTGCGCTGATAGGTATTCTTTCCGCATTCAGTCTTGCGTCCGCCTACGTGCTTTTTGAGCGTGGGGCGCGCTGGGGGGCCAAGCGGCCGTTGATCCCGCTGCTCGCGCCGGGAATCGGGCCGCAGGCCCTCAAGGGGCCGCTTGCTGGCCTTAACGCCCTCAATTGCGAGAACGCCGCCCAGCTTCACCAGCTTGTCTCGGACGTCGCTGCGATTCTAAACGTTCAACCCGCAAACCCTGCCGTATTCCAGCGCCATATCGAGGCAATTCTTTATGCGAGTCACCCGACAGAGGCGCTCGTCCAGGCGGCCCCGCCCACTGTCGCGTCGCACCTGAAGACATCTGAAGCCGATATTGAATCCCCTCCGCGCGCAGATGACTATTCGGACGGCGAACAGGTGATCAAACGCCATTGCCAGCGGGAGTGGCCTACGGACTACAGCATGCGCAACTACTGCGTCAAGCAACAGCGCGACGCGTTGGCGATTTTGAAGCGTGGCTGCCCGCCGGACATTCCGGCTGATGTCTTCGCCGAGGTTCGCGCCAGGTGTGCCGAGGAGTGGCCCGACGACTACTCGATGCGCGCTTACTCTGAACAACAGCAGCTAGATGCCTACCGAGAACTGGAACGTGACTCAGAATAGCGGCGATCTGACAGCGCTCTTCAAGGGACCGGGGGCTCGCGCTGCTCGCTCCCGCCCGCTGAGCGCGGTCGTTAGACCTATGGAGCACAACCGCTAGATGCCCACCGTCGTGACCTTCGGTAGTGGTGCCTTCAATACGTCTCAGGAACGTGATTACTTCATCAATCCGGGCTTGTTTGGCGATGATGCTTGCCGGTGGATCATCCAGCGCCTTCGAGAGCGGGGCATCGAGACGGACGCCGAACCCGATTCAAGAGGACTCGGGTGGTGCTTCGAAGCAGAATGCCTTCTTCCACAGCGGCCTCATCAGCACGCTGTCCGACAACGCGTGCGGATAACGGCCGGCCGGTCAGACGCGCCGGGAACGGACCGGTGAAGCGCCGCCAGCGACGGTGGATACCCAGGATCATCGGCGTCGTCGTCATCGCCGTCGCGGGCTGGCTCGCGTACGAGGTGTGGACGTGGCCCGACGTGTCCGCGCTCACGCGGCGGGCGCCGGGGACGACCGCCTTCATGACGCGCTACGCGGAGCAGCAGCGCACCGCCGGCCGCGATGCACGGGTGGCGCACGCGTGGGTTCCCTACGGGGCCATCTCGTCGAACCTCAAGCGAGCGGTGCTCGTCGCCGAGGACGTCAACTTCTTCTCCCATCGCGGCTTCGAGCTCGAGGAGGTAAAGAACGCGGTGGTGGCCGCCATCGAGGAGCAGCACGCGCCGCGCGGCGCCTCCACCATCACCCAGCAGCTCGCCAAGAACCTGTGGCTCTCGCCTTCGCGCAATCCCGTGCGCAAGGTCAGGGAGTCCATCCTCACCTGGCAGCTCGAGCGCGCGCTGGAGAAGCGGCGGATCCTGGAGCTCTATCTGAACGTCGCGCAGTTCGGGCCCGGCGTCTTCGGCGCGGAGGCGGCCAGCCGCCGCTTCTTCGGCAAGCGCGCGGCGGACCTCGATGAGCAGGAGGCCGCCCAGCTCGCGGCCTCACTGCCGCGGCCGGCCTCCTGGCATCCGGGCGCGACGGGCCCGGGCTACCAGCGACACGTCGCCTCGGTGCGGCGGCGCATGGACAAGGCGGAGTTCCTCAGACGGCTCATATGACTATAAACTTCAGCGGACGTCACTGGCCTGGAGGGGCACCATGCGGACCTATCTGAAGAACGCGCGGCTGATCGACGGCACGGGGGCGCCCGCCGTGGAGGGGGCTGCGCTCGTGATCGAAGGCGATACGATCGTGCACGCGGGGCCACTGGCGGCCGCCGATGCGCCGGGCTCGGACGCGCGCGTCATCGACGTCGCGGGCAAGACCGTGATGCCCGGCCTCGTCGAAGCGCACATCCACCTCTCCTACAACAACGTCAAGGCCGTCGCCGACCTCGACCTCAACTGCCCGCCCGAGTACTCCACGCTCGTGTCCGCGAAGAACGCGGAGCTGGCGCTGCGGTGCGGGTACACGGCGGCGCGCTCGGCGGGCTCCGTGCACGCGGTGGACGTGGCCCTCAAGCGCGCCATCAACGAGGGCCTCTACCCGGGCCCCCGCCTGCTGGCGGCGGGACGCGACATCTGCGCCACGGGCGGCATGGCGGACTGGAACCCGTCGTACCTCAAGCTCGGCATGGAGGGCCTCGCCATCATCGCCGACGGGCCGGAGCAGATCCGCGCCGCCGTGCGGCGCGTGATCAAGGACGGCGCCGACGTCGTAAAGTGCTACGTGGGCGGCGATGCCCTCCTGCCCCACACGCCCATCGGCGATTGCACGTACACGCTGGAGGAAGTGCGCACGCTGGTGGACGAGGCGCACATGCGCGGCCGCATGGTGTCCGCCCACGTGCGCGGCGAGCGCTCGAGCGAGGTGGCGGCGCACGCGGGCGTGGACTCCATCGAGCACGCCACCTACGCCAACGACGACACGCTGAAGCGGATCGCCGACCAGGGGCTCTTCCTCGTCCCCGGCCTGCGCTACCTCTACTCCATCATCGAGAACGGCCCGCGCTTCGGGATCACGGAGGACGTCATCGGGCCCAGCGGCCTGCGCGACGAGATCAAGCAGGCGGCGGACACGTACCGGCGCGCGAAGGACCTCGGCATCCGGATGTGCCCGGGCGGCGATTTCGGGTTCGCCTGGTGCCCGCACGGCGAGTACGCCAAGGACATCGAGGTTTTCGTCGACGTGATCGGCTTCACGCCCATGGAGGCGATCGTGGCCGCCACGCGCCACGGCGCCGAGCTCATGCGGATGCAGGACCGTATCGGCACCCTGGTCCCCGGTAAGCTCGCGGATCTCGTGGTCGTCGACGGCGATCCCGTACGGGACATCGCCGTCCTGCAAGACCGCTCACGGCTGACCGTCATGAAGGACGGCCGCTTCGTCTGACGCCGGCGCGGGTTGTCCCGCGGCGCGCCCGCGTGGTACGTTGTGGCCCGTTTTCCGACCAACCGTGAGGAGGCCACCCAATGCCATTCGTCGACATCACGATTTACGAGGGGCACGACAAGGCGCGCAAGGACGAGATCGCCCGGCGGGTGACGGACGCGCTGTCGGAGGTCTGCAAGCTGCCGCGCGAGGCGATCTGGGTCGTGTTCAAGGAAGTGACGCCGCCCGACTGGTACGTGGCGGGCAAGCCGGGAGCCGCAGCCACGAAATGACGACGTCCCACCAGTTCGAGAAGCTGGGGACGGGATTTCTCTTCACGGAGGGACCCGTCTGGCATCCGGCGGGCAAGTACCTGCTCTTCAGCGACATGCCGGGCGATCACATGCGGCGGTGGTCGGCCACGGACGGCGTCACCACGTTCCGCAAGCCGTGCTACATGTCCAACGGGCTCACCTATGACCCCCAGGGGCGGCTGCTCGCGTGCGAGCACGCCTCCAGCCGCGTCACCCGTACCGAGGCCGACGGGCGCATCGTGCCCCTCGCCACGCACTACAAGGGCAGGCAGCTCAACAGCCCCAACGACATCGTGTGCCGCAGCGACGGCTCCATCTATTTCTCGGATCCGCCCTACGGCCGCGCGAAGTTCTACGGCGTGGAGCGGCTCCAGGAGCTCGATTTTCAGGGGGTGTACAAGGTGGGCCCCGATCCCGCCTCCACCGAGCTGCTCGTGGACGACTTCGACCGGCCCAACGGACTGTTCTTTTCGCTCGACGAATCGCGCCTGTTCATCAACGACACCGCCCGCAAGCACATCCGCGTCTTCGACGTCGCACCCGGCGGCGCGCTGAAGAACGGTCGCGTGTGGGCGGAGACGAAGGGCGACGAGCCGGGCGCGCCCGACGGCATGAAGATCGACTCCGCCGGCAACGTGTACTGCTGCGGCCCGGGCGGCCTCCATGTCTTCGACCCCGACGCCCGGCTGCTCGAGGTGATCGCGGTCCCCGAGTACACCGCGAACTTCGCGTGGGGCGACGACGATTACCGCTCGCTCTTCATCACCGCCTCCACGTCGCTGTACCGGCTGCGTGTGAAGGTGCCGGGTCGTCCGGCCTTCTGACCCTATCCTCTTCACCGACGAAGGAGATCCGTATGCGACGCCGTACGTTCCTGACGCTCCTGCTCACGCTCGCGCTCACGGTGCCGTTCGCGGCCGACGCGCAAAAGCCGATCAAGGTCGGCTTCCCCATGATCATGTCGGGCCCCGGCGCCCTCTTCGGCGAGCCCGCCTCCAAGGGCGCGCAGATGTTCGTGGAGGAGACCAACGCCAAGGGCGGCGTGCTGGGCCGCAAGCTCGAGCTGATCATCCGCGACACCAAGGGCAACCCCGATGAAGCCGTGCGCGTCTCGCGCGAGCTCATCCTGAAGGACAACGTGGACTTCCTGGTGGGCACGCTGACGTCGGCGGAAGGGCCGGCCGTCTCCGTCGTCGCCAAGGAGAACAAGATCGTCTTCATCGCGCCCATCCCGAAGACGGATCAGCTCACGGCCCCCGACAAGCTGCACCCCTACGTCTTCCGCGTGTCGGCCAACACCACGATGGAAGGACGCAGCGCCGCCGAGATCGTGGCCAAGTGGGGCGTCAAGCGCATCGCCACCATCAGTCCCGACTACGCGTACGGCCAGGACGTGACGAAGTCGTTCGTCGAATACCTCAAGAAGGTCGCGCCGCAGATGGAGATCGTCGACCAGCAGTGGCCGAAGCTGGGCGAGGCCGACTACACGCCCTTCATCAACGCGCAGATGGCCAAGAAGCCGGACGCGGTCTTCTCCTCGCTCTGGGGCGGCCACTTCCTCACCTTCGCCAAGCAGGCGAAGCCGCTCGGCTACTTCGACGCCGTCAAGTACAACGTGATGGCCGTCGGCGAGGCGGGCTCGCCGGAGTCCACGAAGACCATGGGCGCCGACTACCCGATCGGCATCTGGGGCAACTCCTACGACGCCTTCTACTGGGAGGACTCGCCCGCCGCGCACAAGGCCTTCGTCGCCCGCCTGAGCAAGTACACGAAGGACGAGTACCCCTCCTCGTGGCCGATCCAGGGCTACATCGGCATGCAGTTCCTGGCGGAGGCCATCAAGAAGGCCGGCTCCACCGACTCCGACAAGGTCTCCAAGGCTCTGCTCGGGCTCACCATCGATTCGCCGATCGGCAAGCAGACGATTCGCGAGAAGGATCACCAGGCCAATCGCGGTCAGCTCTACGGCAAGACCGTCAAAGACGCCAAGTACCCGTTCGCGATCATGAAGCCTGTTACCTACGTCGACCCCACAAAGTTCATGGACTAGCGGCGTTCGCGTAACGGCCCGCGACGGCGGGTGCGACGGGGCGGGGCTCTCGAAAGCCGGGCTGCAGAAGGTTACGTCTTTCGAGAGCCCCGCCCCGTCGCACCCGCCGTCGCTACCGTTTCGGCGCCCGGTCTTTCATCCATCATTCATCTTATGAGCGACTTCCCTTGCGGCGGTTCTGATCGTGCTTGATCCGGGGTTCATCTTT
>CAYQQT010000070.1:0-3438 GCA_964419375.1 uncultured bacterium | reverse complement strand
ATGAGCGACTTCCCTTGCGGCGGTTCTGATCGTGCTTGATCCGGGGTTCATCTTTGCCCAGGCGTTGAGTGGGCTGACGGCCGCGATGTTTCTTTTTCTGATCGCGTCGGGGCTTTCTCTCATCTTTGGGGTGTTGCGGGTTCTGAATTTTGCGCATGGGTCCTTTTACATGGTCGGTGCGTATCTGGCGTGGCAGGTCGTGCAGTGGGTCGGGACCGGGGGTGGGCGGTTTTGGCTGGCGGTGCTGGGGGCGGCGGTGGGGATCGCGATTCTGGGAGGGATCGTCGAGCGGGTGTTGCTGCGGCATCTGTATGGAAAGGAGGAGCTGTACCAGCTGCTGTTCACGTATGCGCTGGTGCTGATCATCTCGGATGCGGCAAAGGTGTTGTGGGGCACGCAGCAGCTGTCCGTGTCGCGGCCGCCCGGGCTGGAAGGCAGCTTCCGGCTCTTCAACACCGTGATCCCCTGGTACAACCTCTTCATCCTGCTCCTGGGGCCCACCATCGCCTTCGTGTTCTGGCTGGTCCTCAACCGCACGCGCGCCGGGCGCCTGATCCGCGCCGCCGCCCTCGACCGCGAGATGCTGGGCGCACTCGGCGTCAACGTGAGCCGACTCTACACGGGCGTGTTCGTGATCGGCTCCTTCCTCGCGGGCCTCGGCGGCGCGCTGGTGACGCCGGTGAAGACGATCGTGCCCGGCATGGACGTCGAGATCATCGTGGAGGCATTCATCGTCGTCGTCATCGGCGGCCTCGGTTCCTTCTGGGGCACGTTCCTCGGCGCGCTCATCTACGGACAGGTCCTCTCCTTCGGCATCCTGATCTTCCCGCGCTTTTCCATCTTCTCCGTCTTCGCCCTCATGGCGGTGGTGCTCATCATCCGCCCCTGGGGGTTGCTCGGCCGCCCGCTCAAGGCATGAGCGCGCGCCGGCGCCTGCCGTGGGGCCTCCTCGTCGTGGTGGCAGCGCTCTTCGTGCCCTTCGTGGGCTCGCGCTTCTACACCTTCGTGGCCACGGACGTGGCCATCCTCGCCCTCTTCGCGGTGAGCCTGAACCTGCTCCTGGGCTACACGGGGCTCGTGTCCTTCGGCCACGCCGCCTACTTCGGCATCGGCGCCTATACCACCGGCATCCTGATGAAGAAGCTGGCGGTGCCGTTCCTCCTCGCCTTCCCGGCGGCGGGCGTGGTGGCCGCCCTCTTCGCGCTCGTGTTCGGCTTCTTCTGCGTACGGCTCACCAAGATATACTTCGCGATGCTGACGCTGGCCTTCGCGCAGATCGTATGGGCGATCTGCTTCAAATGGAACGACGTCACCGGCGGCGAGCAGGGCATGCCCGAGATCCCGTACCCGGATCTTGCCTGGATGGAGAAGCTGCCGCTGGTCAATACGCTGCGCACCAGCGACCACTTCTATCTGGTGACGGTGGTGCTGGTGGCCACGTGCCTGTGGCTCCTGCGCCGGGTGGTCGGCTCGCCCTTCGGCCGCATCCTGACCACCATCCGCGAGAACCCGGAGCGCGCGGAGTTCATCGGCGTCAACGTCCGCCGCCACGAGCTGGTCGCCTTCGTCATCGCGGGCGCCTTCGCGGGACTGGCGGGAGGGCTCTTCGGCATCTTCAACCGCGGCGTGTTCCCCGACTTCGCGTACTGGCCCAAGTCCTCCGAGGTGCTCATCATGACCATCCTGGGCGGGATGGGCCACTTCTACGGGCCCGCCGTGGGCGCCCTCGTCCTCCTCGTGCTGAACCAGCAGATCACCTCGTACACGCAGTACTGGCCCTTCATCCTCGGCAGCATCCTCATCGTGCTGCTCTTCGTCTTTCCGGGCGGGATCGTGGGCGCGCTCGACACCGCCTGGCACCGCCTGCTGAGGCCGCGCCGTGCTTGACGTGCGCGACATCCGCAAGTCGTTCGACGGCTTCCAGGCCGTGGGCGGCGTGAGCCTCGGAGTGGCGCGCGGGCAGATCGCCGCCATCATCGGACCCAACGGCGCCGGCAAGACGACCTTCTTCAACCTCATCACCGGCCACCTCCGCGCCGATGCCGGCTCCGTGCTCCTGGACGGCCGCGACATCACCGGCATGGCGCCCCACGACGTGTGCCGGCTCGGGATGGGGCGCTCGTTCCAGCGCACGAACATCTTCCCGAAGCTGACCGTGTTCGAGAACGTGCAGGCGGCGTTCATCTCGCACCGCGGGCGCGGCCTCGACCTCTTCCGCCGCGTGGACGGGCTCTACCGCGCCGAGGTGGAGGCGCTCCTCGCCTCTCTCGGTCTCCTCGACCGCGCGGGCGAAGTGAGTGGCTTCCTCTCCCACGGCGCCCAGAAGCAGCTCGAGCTCGGCATCGCGCTCGCCAGCGAGCCCGCCCTCCTGCTCCTCGACGAGCCCACGGCGGGCATGTCGGCGGCGGAGACGCGCGACACCATTCGCTTCATCGAGCGCATCGCGCGCGAGCGCAGCCTCACGCTGCTCTTCACGGAGCACGACATGGAGGTCGTCTTCTCCATCGCCCAGAAGATCACCGTGCTCCACCAGGGCCGCGTGATCGCCGAGGGCGCGCCCGCGGAGGTGCGTGCCGATCCCGAGGTGCGCCGCGTCTATCTCGGAGAGCGCCGGTGACGGGCACGCCGGAGCCCGTGCTCGCCGTGCGCGACGTCCACACCGCCTACGGGCTGTCGCGCGTGCTCTTCGGCGTGTCGATCGACGTCCGCGCCGGCGAGTGCGTGTGCCTGCTCGGCCGCAACGGCGTGGGCAAGTCCACCACCATGCGCTCGATCATGGGCCTCACGCCGCCGCAGCAGGGCCGCGTGCTGTGGAAGGGCGCCGACATCACCGGCTGGGCGCCGTACCGCGTGGCGCGCGCGGGCATCGGCTTCGTGCCCGAGGACCGGCGCATCTTCGCCGATCTCACGGTGTGGGAGAACCTCGACGTCGCGCAGCGCGCCCACGGCGGTTCCGCCTTCACGGTGGAGCGCGTCTTCGATCTCTTTCCCAAGCTCCGCGAGCTCACCAGCCGCAACGGCGGCTTCCTCTCCGGCGGCGAGCAGCAGATGCTCACCATCGCCCGCACGCTCATGGGCAATCCCGGCCTGCTGCTGCTCGACGAGCCGTCGGAGGGCCTGGCGCCGCTCGTCGTCGATCACCTGCAGGAGCAGATCGGACGCCTCAAGCGCGAAGGCCTCACCATCCTGCTCGCCGAGCAGAACGTCGACTTCTCGCTCGCGCTCGCCGACCGCGTGTACGTCCTCGAAAAAGGCGCCATCCGCTTCAGCGGCGCCGCTTCCGAGCTGCGCGACAACGAAGCGCTGCGCCACGAGCTGCTCGCCCTCTAGCGACACGCCCGCCCGTTCGGCGTGGGCCGGCCGGGCTGCTTCGGGGTTCCGGCACCCGTTTCCCTCTCAACTAGGACCGCACGTCGGCGTGTCGATGGAGCCCAGCCG
>CAYQQT010000069.1:0-11337 GCA_964419375.1 uncultured bacterium | reverse complement strand
CGGGCGCCGGGCCCACGCCGGTGAGCGCGATGGCGCTGCCCGTGCACACGCCCGCCTCGTCGAGCGTGACCGTGGCCGCCACCCCCACCAGCGCGAAGTCGCCGTGGCGGCGGCTCACTTCCACGAAGGCGCTTCCGGTGCGCGGTGGCGTCGCGGGCAGCCTCACCTCGACCAGCAGCTCGTCGGGCTCGAGGGCGGTGGTGAGATAGCCCACGAAGAACTGCTCGGGCTTCAGCACGCGCCGCGCGCGCGCGCTGCGCACCACGAGCTCGCCGCCGAGGGCCGCCACCACCGCCGGCAGCTCCCCGGCGGGATCGGCGTGGGCGAGGCTGCCGCCCACCGTCCCGCGGTTACGGATCTGCACGTGCCCGATGTGCGGCATGGCCTCCGACAGCAGCGGCACGCGCGCGCGCACGAGCGCGGACTGCTCCACCGCGCGCTGGCGCGTCATGGCGCCGATCACGACGTGACCGGGGTCTTCACGGATGCCCGCCAGCTCGGACAGCCCGTTCAGGTCCACCAGGTGCTCGGGCCGCACGAGACGGAAGTTGAGGAGCGCCACGAGGCTCTGGCCGCCTGCCAGCACCTTGGCGCGCTCCCCGAGCTCGCCCAGGATCTTCAGGGCCTCGTCGAGCGAAGCCGGAGCCAGGTAATCGAAGACGGGGGGCTTCACGATTGTTCTTCTAACAACAGCTCGCTGGTGACGGTCGTGCGCGCCACCACGGCGCCGCCGCGGACGACCCACGCCGGCGGCCGCTGGCGCGTGAGGGCTTCCTTCACGGTGGCCGCGTCCCACACGAGGAGATCGCCGGCGTCGCCGGGGGCGAGGCCGTAGTGCGGAAGGCGCATGGCGCGGGCGGCGTTCACCGTCACCATGTCGAACACGCTGTCGATCTCGCCCGCGTACGTCAGGTGCGCGGTGTGGGCCATGAAGAGCGCCACCTCGAGCTGGCTGGAGCGCCCGAAGGGATAATAGGGATCGTTGACGTCGTCCTGGCCGGAGGCGACGTTGACGCCGGCCCGGAGCAGCTCACGCACCCGCGTGATGCCGCGCCGCACGGGCTCGGGATCGCGCCGGCCCGCGAGCACGAGGCTGATGTGCGGGTTGCTCACGATGGTGATGCCCGCCTCCTTGACGAGGCCGATCACCTTGGCCGCGTACGTGGCGTCGTAGGCGGCGAGGGCGCCGCAGTGGCTGGCGCTCACCCGCCCTCCGTAGCCTTCGCGCTCCGTCTTCACCGCCAGGTACTCGAGGCTGCGCGAGTTCGGATCGTCCGTATCATCGACGAGCATGTGGACGTCGGCGTTCCGCTCGCGCGCGATGGCAAACACGACATCGATGTGCCGCCGCGCGTCCTCGTCCGTCTTCTCGTACCACGGCAGGCCGCCGATCACATCGGCGCCGAGCGCCATGGCCTGCCGCAGAAGCTCTTCTGTGCCGGGGTCGCGCAGAATACCCTCCTGCGGGAAGGCGACGACCTCCAGCTTCACCAGGTGAGCGTAGCGCGCGCGGGCGGCGAGGAGGCCCTGCACCGGCACGAGGCCGCCCGCGCTGCCGACGTCCGCGAAGCCGCGCACGACGAGCGTGCCCTCGCGCACGCCCATCTCGATCACCGCGCCTGCCCGCTCCACGATGTCCTTCTCGGTGTAGGCGCGCTTGAAGTCCAGCGTGATGTCGATGGCCTCCGCCAGCGTCTGGGAGACGTTGGGGCGCATGACCTCGCCGAGGAGCGCCTTGTCCAGGTGCACGTGCGGGTTCACGAGGGGCGGCGTCACGAGCCGGCCCCCCGCCTCGATCTCGCGCGCGCCCCGTCCGCCGATGCTGCGCTCCACGGCCACGATCGTCCCCGCCTCCACCGCGATGTCGCAGGGCGCCGCGTCGCCGCGCCGCCGGGCCTGGCGCACGATGAGGTCCATCTCAGACTCCGAGATACGACAGCCGCACGTGGGGGTTGTCGAGCAGCGCGCGCCCGGCGTCTTCCAGCACCACCCGGCCCTGCTCCAGCACGTAGCCGCGGTGGCTGATGGGCAGCGAGAAGTGCACGTTCTGCTCGATGAGGAGCACGGTGATGCCGCGCTCGTTGATCTCGCGGATGGCCTCGATGATCGACTTCACGAGGCTCGGCTGCAGGCCGAGCGACGGCTCGTCGAAGAGCAGGAGGTCGGGGCAGGCCATGAGCGCGCGGCCGATGGCCAGCATCTGGCGCTCGCCGCCCGACAGCGTGCGCGCGAGCTGCCGCTGCCGCTCCGAGAGCCGGGGAAACATCGCGAAAACCTCGGCGAGCGACTGCGATTCTCGCGCGCGCGCGCGCGCGACCAGCGCCCCCATCTTTAAATTATCGAGCACCGTCATCTCGGGGAACACGCGCGCGCCCTCCGGCACCACCGCGATGCCGCGCGTGACGATCTCCTCCGTGGGCAGGCCGTCGATGCGCTCGCCCTTGTAGCGCACGGCCCCCGGCCCGCCGCGCGCGCGCACGATGCCGAGGATCGTCCTGATGACCGTGGTCTTGCCCGCCCCGTTGGAGCCGATGAGGCTCACGATCTCGCCCCGTCCCACGCTCAGCGTCACCCCCCACAGCACCTGCAGGGCTCCGTACCCGGAATCGACGGCCACGAGCTCGAGCATGGGCGCCGTCTCAGGCATACGCTTGCCCGAGGTACGCCTTGATGACGGTGGCGTCGCGCATGACGTCGGCGGGACGGCCCTCCGCGATCTTCTCGCCGTAGTTCAGCACCACCACCCGGTCCGCGAGGCCGAGGATGGCGCGCATGATGTGCTCGGTAACCACGAGGCTGCGGCCGCGGGCACGCACCTGCTGCAGGAGCGCCACCGCCGCCTCCACCTCTTTCTGGTTCAGCCCCGCCATGTTCTCGTCGAGGAGCAGCAAGGGCGCGCCGGTGGCGAGCACCCGGGCGAGATCGGCCCGCCGCCGCTCGGACACGGACAGCGTCTCCGCCGGCAGCAGCGCCTTGTCGGCGAGCCCGACGAAGGCGACCCACTCCCGCGCCTCCTCGCGCGCCTCGCGCAGCGCGCGGCCGCGCCCGTAGAGCGTGGCCACGAGCACGTTCTCGATCACCGTGAGCCGCGGGAAGAGCTGCGGGATCTGGAACGTCTTGGCGATCCCCAGGCGACAGACGGCGTCGGGACGGAGGCCGGCGATGGGCCGGCCGCGGTAGCTAACGGAGCCGGAGGTCGGCGTGTCGAGGCCGGCGATCAGATTGAAGAGCGTGCTCTTGCCGGCGCCGTTGGGCCCGATGATGGCGAGGATCTCGCCCTCCGCCACCGCGAAGTCGACGCCGTTGAGCGCGGCGAGGGAGCCGAACTGCTTTCTGATCGCGCGCACCTCGAGCAGACTCATACCACAGCCTGCGGCTTGCGACGGCGCACGAGGTCGCCGAGGCCGGCGAGCCCGGCGGGCGCGAAGAGGGACACGGCCACGATGATGACGCCGATGGCGATCAGGTAGTGATAGACGAAGCGCGTGCCGAGGAACTCGGACACGAGCGTGAGAAAGGCGGCGCCGAGGACGGGGCCGAAGGGCGTGCCGAGGCCCCCGAGCAGCGTCATGACGACCATCTGAAAGGTGACGGAGGCGCTGAACACTTCCGCCGCGTTGATGTACGACAGCCAGTAGCCCGCGGTGCCGCCCGTGACCGCGATGACGAAGGCGCTGCCCGCGTACAGCCGCCGCTTGAGCTGATGGATATTCACGCCGGAGGCCTCCGCGAGGCGGTCGTTCTCCCCCACCGCGCGCAGGCCGTAGCCGAACTTCGAGTGGCGCAGCCAGAGAGCCGCCCCCGTCACCCCGGTCATGAGCGCGAGCATCATGTAGTAGAAGCCGAGGTAGCCCGCGGTGAGGGGGAGCGAGATGCCGGCGCTGCCGCCGGTGAGCGGGAACGGCAGCAGGCGGTCCCAGGCGAGCGCGAGCTGCTTGGCCGACTCCGCCAGCGCCAGCGTGCCGATCGCGAAGTACGCGCCCCGCAGGCGCAGCGTGGGCGTGCCCACGGCGAACGCGATGGCGACGGCCACGAGGCCGGCGAGGCCGGCGCTGATGACGAAGGGCAGCCCGGCCTTCAGCATGAAGGCGGCCGTCACGAAGGCGCCGATGCCGTAGTAGACGACGGGCCCGAGATCGACGGCGCCCGCGTACCCGGCCATCAGGTTCCAGCTCCCCGCCAGCGCCGCCCACATGAAGATGACCGTGGCCACGCGCACGGGATAGGCGCCGGTGCCGAAGGGCAGCACGACGAGCACGGCGAGGACGGCGAGGGCGATCCCGTCGGTGGCGGACAGCCGCCGGCCTGCCACCGCTACTCCACCCGCCCTTTACGCATGATCCCCGCCGGCATGAAGCGAAGGATCACGTAGAGCAGGACGAAGGCGACGAGGAGGGAGAGCCCCGATTCCAGATAGGTCTCGGTGAGCGCCTGCGCGATGCCGAGCGTGAGCCCCCCCCACACCACGCCCGCGGTGTAGCCGAGGCCGCCGAGGACGACCACGGCGAACGCGAAGAGTGTGTACGTGAGGCCCATGTTCGGCTCCACCGGCGTGTAGAACGCCACCAGCGAGCCGGCCACGCCGGACACGCCGGCGCCGATGCCGAAGGTGACCGCGTAGATGGTCTTGGGATTGACGCCCACCATGCGCGCCATCTCCCAGTCCTGGGCGGTGGCGCGGATCATCCGGCCCAGGCGCGTGGCGGCCAGCATCCACGACAGGGCCGCCACCATGCCCACGCCCACCACGCACGCCACCACGCGGGACTGCGGAATGATGAAGGGGCCCACGATGAGGCTGTGCTCGAAGTACGGGATGCGCATCATGCGGTGGTCACCGCTCCAGAGGCGGAGAGCCACGTTGACGAGGACGAGCGAGATCCCGAAGGTGACGAGCAGCGACAGCAGCAGCGGGCGGCCGAGCGTGCGGTTGAGCAGGAAGTACTGCAGCGCGTAGCCGAGGACGAAGAGCAGCGCGAACGAGATGGGCAGCGTGAGCAGCGGGTCCACGTGGTAGAGCGTGAAGAGCCAGTACGTCGCGAAGGCGCCCAGCATCACGAGCTCGCCGTGGGCCGCGTTGAGGATGCCGCTCACGCCAAAGATGAGGGAGAGCCCCACGGCGGCGGCGGCGTACACGCCGCCTTGCAATATGCCGTTGATGAGCGTCTGCACGAGGTCGATGAGGAAATTCACGGCGCCCCGCTACGGCAGGCGCGCCGGCGGAGCGCCCCTAGCTAGCGTCGTCACTTGATACCTCCGGTCGCTCTCATGCTCGGCCGCCGGCGGCCCCGATTCGATTCAGCGCCGGCCAACGTTCGCCGTAACCTGCGGCGGCGGAGCGCAGCGTAGCCGCCGGCAGGTTCACGGAGATGTTAGCGAGCCCCGTCTGGGTCGACGAGGGCGAGGATCTTGCCGACCGTTTCCTGCAGCACGTCAGCGGGCACGCCGCCAATGCGCCGCGCCTTTCGCACGCGCCAGTCCAGGCTCTTGATTTGATCGGAAAGGATGGCCCCTTCAACGCCGAACCCCTCCGGTAGAAGCACCTCGAATGGATATCCCTTTACCTGTGAGGTGACCGGGCAGCAGACGGCCAAGCCGACCCGACGGTTGTATGAACTCGGCGAAATCACCAGGGCGGGGCGATGCCCGGCCTGCTCGTGGCCAGCTTGGGGGTTGAACTGGAGCCAGATGAGGTCCCCACGCGCGGGAACATAGGCGGCCACTACCACGCCTCGCGGCCGACCGGCTTACCTGTCGAGACCTCGCCATGCAGCTTCCGCCGGGTTACCTTCCTGAGCAGGGCACTCAAGGCGTACTTCCGAACTCGGAGCGGGCGAACAAGAAGCCGACCCTTCTCGACCCACAGATCTACGGTCGTTCCTTCCTCCACCTGCGCCTCGGCGGCGAATGATCTCGGAATCCTCAAACCGAGGCTGTTACCCCACTTCTGAATCTTGGTCTGCATATGGCCTCCTGCCGGATACACAATGAATACACGGCGGAGAGTTCGCGGTCAAACGCTCGTTGCCGTCGTCGTCTCGCTAACGGGACATATCAGCCGCGGCGCGCCCCGCGCGCCGCGCGCCGTCGGCTGCATGCGTTTGTTCGGCGACCGCTTCGGCAGCACGCGCCGCTTCATCTCGGCGAGCGAAATGGTGCGACCCGCACCGAATTCGGCCCGCGAGCGGGCGATGAGTTCGAGACATTCTGGGTGCTGACTCAGTGCCAGCGATTCCCGATCAACGTTCTTCAGCGGGATGATTGCCGCTACTGCACGGTTGCCCTCAGTCACGACCACGGCTTCGTCGCGGAGATCAGCGATGTAATCCGCGAGTGGACGAACCGCCGAGGACAGCGGGATGCTCTTCACAGGCGTATCTCCTCGACCGCGTAGGGCACCCGCCTCCCGACGCTGCTTTGGCTCCTGCATTATGACGCGGACGCCGACCGCGTCTGTCGCCGAACTAGACTTCGGTCCTTGGATAGAAATTTAGCGCGACCGCCAGGGCGTCAGCGGGTAGATCAGCTTGCCGGCCTGCACGCCGCCGACCTCCTTGGGATAGACGAGCACGAACTTGCCGTTCTGGATCTGCACCGCGATGGGCGGCTTCTGCACGATGCCGCCGTCGGCACCGAACTTCACCTGGCCGTAGAGCGTCATCACGTCCTGCTTGTGCAGCTGTTCCATGAGGGCCTCACGGTCCTTCTCCGACAGGGGCGGCGTGAGGCCGAGCGTCTCGATGGCGAGCTGCTGGGCGACGAGCCCGCCTGCCGCCGCCGCCTGCACGTAGTCCGGCGGGTGTCCATACTTCTTCTCGATCGCCTCCGTGAACTGCTGGGCGGAGCCGAAGACGGGGTCCTTGAACGGAAATGACGGCAACCATTCCGACGCCGCGATGACGCCCTCGGCGTCCTTGCCGAACTCCTTGAGGAAGGCCGGCACCGTGGGCCCGTAGCTGAAGGCCATGCCCTTGGGCGCAAAGTCCACTTCCTTGGCCGCCTTCATCACGCGCAGGGCGTGGTTGTAGAGGCCGCCCACGAGCAGCAGATCGGGGTTCTGGCGCTTCACCTTGAGGAGCAGCGAGTTGTAGTCGCTGAGATCGAGCGGAAAGATCTCGAAGTGCACGATGTCGATGCCCATCTCACCGAGGAACTTCTTGAAGCCCTCCGCCGCCAGCTTGCCGAAGAGGTGGTCGGAGCCGATGACGGCCGCGCGCGCCGGCTTGGGCTGGGCGAGCGCGAAGACCTTGGCCGCGCCCTCCACCTCCTCGAACGTCTTGTTCAGTGTGGCGAAGACGTACTTGAAGCCGCGCTCGAAGATGGGGTTGGCGCTCGCCGCGCCCGAGATGTACGGGTACTTGTACTTCTCCGTCACCGCGCTCGCGGCGAGGGCGATGCTGGAGCCAAAGCCGGGCAGGATGAGGTCCACCTTGTCCTGCGTGGCCAGCCGCTCGACGAGCTGCGCGCCCTTCTGGGGGCTCGACTCGTCATCGTAGTAGGTGATGCGGACGGGATAGCCGGTGCCCTTCACCTTGATGCCGCCCGCCTTGTTCACCGTCTCCGCCCACAGGTCGTATGTCTCCTTGAAGAGCGCGGCGTCGCGGCTGAAGATGCCGCTCAGCGAGAGAGCCACGCCCACCTTGAACTCCTTGGGCTGCCCGTCCGCGGCCGGCAGCGCGAGCCAGGAGCTGCCCGGCGACGCCAGCGAGAGGACGGCGAGCAGTAGGACCGCCAGCCAGCGCGCACTACACGTCCTACGAATCCGAGTCATGAGAGTCCTCCTTCTTCCTAGGGTCGTCAATCATCCAGCAGGGCCTTGCGCTGCCCGCCGTCCAGGGTGATGAGCGCGCCGTTCATGAAGCTCGCGCGGTCGGAGGCCACGAAGACGGCGACGCTGGCGACCTCTTCCGGCGTGCAGATGCGGCCGAGCGGGATGCTGCGCTCCGCCCGCTTCTGCGCTTCGTCCACGGTGATCTTGCGCACCTTCGCGATGCCCGCGATGAGGCCGTCCCAGCGCTCGGTGGCGACGGGCCCCGGGTTGATCGCGTTGATACAGATGTTGTTGCGCCCGTACTGCTCGGCGAGGGCCACCGTGACCGCGAGGTCGGCGGCGTTGGCGGCGCTCGGCGCGACCTCCACGCCGATGGGCTTGACGCCGTCGTTGCCAACGATGTTGACGATGCGGCCCTTGCCCTGCTTGAGCATGTGCGGGATCACGGCCTTCATGCACCGCACGTAGCCCATGAACTTGAGCTGCAGCGCTTTCTCCCAGTCCTCCTCGGTGAGGTCGAGCAGCAGGCCGCCCGGCGCCGCCCCCGCGTTGTTGACGAGGATGTCAATGCGCCCGAAGTGGCCCACGGTGGCGTCCACGATCTTCTTGACGTCTGCTTCCTTCGTGAGATCGCCCGCCACCGCGAACACCTCGCCGCCGCCCTTCTTACCCAGCTCGGTGGCCGCCGCGTCGAGCTCGGCCTTGCTGCGGGCGCAGATTGCCACTTTGGCGCCTTCCTGGATCAGCTCGCGCGCCACCGCCTTGCCGATGCCCTTGCTGCCGCCCGTGACGAGGGCCACCTTGCCCTTGAGTCCGAGGTCCATGTCGGCTGCTCCTTTATAGAGATCGTGATCGAGCCCACCTGTCGCCGCGCACGCGGGAAACTAAGACAATCGACAATCGATTGTCAACGTCTTATCATCCCCCCCGGCAGAAATGGGCAACGCGCGTCCCCCTTCGGGGATCACGAGGCGCGACGGCGCAGGAGGAAGCAGGTGATGAAGCGGATTCTGGAACACGTCATCCCGCCCAAGCTCGGGTACGGTCTCGTCGTCAAGAGAGGACAGACGCTGCGGATCGTCGACATGGAAGGCAAGCAGGTGGTCGACATGGCGCTCTTCAACGCCGACAACCCGCGGGAGAAGCTGTCCACGTCGAACTCGCGCACGCGCTACGTGCCGAAGCCCGGCGCCGAGTACGTGCCGCGCGACACGCTCACCGAGGGCGACACCCTGATGTCGACGCTGTGCCGCCCCATGATGACCTTCGTGACGGAGACGCCCGAGCCCAAGGGCGTCCACGACACGCACAATCGCATGTGCAACCGCTTTCTCTACGAGTCGTACGGCCTCGGCCCGCGCGACGGCTGTCACGAGAACATCAGCAAGGCGGTGGCGCCGTGGGGCCTGTTGCCGGAGGACATCCCGGACACGATGGACCTCTTCATGAACTACCATCACGACTGCGCGCGCGGCCGCTGGGTGATCGGCGAGCCCGTGTCCAAGGCCGGCGACTACGTGGAGTTCCAGGCGGAGATGGAGGTCATCGTGGGGCTGTCGAATTGCCCGCTCGATGTCCTCGCCCCCTGCAACGCGTACCACTGCACCCCCGTGAAGGTCGAGGTCTACGCGCAATGACGCGCACCACGCTGCGGGGCGCGTCCGCGTTCCAGAAGCCGACCACGCTCGCCGTGGAGACCGCCCGCCACCTGCGGGAGGCGATCATCCGCGGCGATTTCCCCTCGGGGGCGCACCTCAACGAGTCGCAGCTCACGCGCGAGCTGTCGCTGAGCCGCTCGCCCGTGCGCGAGGCGCTGCGCATTCTCGAGGCGGAAGGCCTCGTGACGCTGGAGCCGCACCGCGGCGCCCACGTGCGCGGGGTGTCGGAGCAGGACCTGGAGGAGATCTTCGACGTGCGGCTGATGATCGAGACGCACGGCGTGCGGCGCGGCCTGCACCGGCTGTCGCCGGAGGCGATCGCGCCCCTGCGCGCGGCGGTGGCGGAGGCGCGCGCGGCGCTGCGGGAGGCGAACATCGATCGCTGGCACCAGGCCTCGCTGCAGTTCCACGACGGGCTCGTCACCCTCGCCGCCAACCGTCACCTCACCCGGCTGCACGAGGAGCTCAAGACGTCACTGCGCCGCTACCAGATCTCCGTGATCGGGCCCGCCGGGGAGCCGGAGCGCTTCCAGACGGAGCACGAGGCCATTCTGGAATCGCTCGAGGAGGGCCGCGTCGAGCGCGGGGCGGAGCTGGTGGCCGCGCACATCACCAATCTCAAGGAGGCCTTGTTGAAGGCCATCGCGGGGACCGCATGAGACTCGTCGACCTGTCGCACCCCTGGAACATCCACACGCCGGGCTGGATCGGTTACCCGGGCTCGAAGATCTACTACACGCAGACGCTGCAGACCAACCGCATCGTCTCCCAGCGCGTGGAGACGTCGCTGCACGTGGGCACGCACCTCGACGGCCCCATGCACGCCGCCGACGGCGCGGGCGACATCGCGTCCCTGCCCCTCACGAAGCTCGTCCACGAGGGCGTCATCGTGGACGTGTCCGACGCGGTGGAGGACTGGAGCATCATCACGCCCAAGCACATCACGGACAAGATGGAGGTCAAGAAGGGCGACATCCTCATCCTGCACACGGGCTATCACCGCTACTACGAGGGCAAGCCGCAGCAGGACCTCACACGCTACTTCTGCATGCACCCCGGCGGCACGCAGGAGCTCGCGCAGTGGATGCACGACATGCAGATCTCGTGGTGGGGCATCGACGCCGGCTCCGGGGACCATCCCATGAACACCACCATCCGCTACATGCGCCCCGACCTCACCCACCGCTTCGAGGAGAAGGTGGGCAAGTCCGTGCTCGAGTACTTCGGCGAGTACGAGTACCGCCATCACAAGAGCGGGCGGCTCATCAAGGAAGAGATCTTCCCCATGCACTACCTCGCCTTCCCCGAGGGCTGCGTCCACGCCGAGAACGTGGGCGGCGACATCGAGAAGGCGCTCAACACACGCTGTATCATCGGCGCCTTCCCGTGGAAGTTCGAGGGCGGCGAGGCGTGCCCGTGCCGCATCATCGCGTTCTTCGACGTGGGGCCGCTCACCGTCGAAGAGGTCCGTGAAGCGATGGGCAAGAAGCCCGCCTGAGCGTGAGCGCGCCCGGGACTCTCCGCCAGGTCGGCGTCTCCATCATCCGCAAGGACGGCCTTGCGAAAGTCACGGGCGCGGCGGAGTACCTCGACGACCTCACCATCCCCAACGTGGTGGTGGCCGCGCTCGTGCGAAGCCCCTACGCCCACGCGCGTATCCTGCGCGTGGACACCGCGCGCGCGGCGGCGGCGCCGGGCGTCCTCGCCGTCGTCACCACGGACGACCTCGGCGAGATCGGGGCGCGCCTCTTCGGCTCCTACACCAAGGACCAGCCCGTGCTCGCCCGCGGCGTGGTGCGCTTCGAGGGCGAGCCCGTGGTGGCGGTGGTGGCCGCCACCGTCCGCGCCGCCTGCGCGGCGGCGGCGCTGGTGGAGGTCGACTACGAAGAGCAGCCGTGCGCGGTGGAC
>CAYQQT010000068.1:0-11363 GCA_964419375.1 uncultured bacterium | reverse complement strand
GCCGCCGCAGGCGGCCGCCACTCAACGGTTTCCGGCGACGCGTGCGTCGCCGCCGCCTCCTGCGAGGGGGCAGCCGGCGCGGCCGTCTTCGGCTGCGTCGGCGCCGCCGGCTTCGATCCCGTCTCCGCCGACGTCAGCGGGCGGGGCGGGGCCGGGGTGGCTCCCGAGCCGGGGGTCCCGATTCCGGGCGGGGGTGGCTCGGGAGCCCCCGCGGCAGCGCCCCGCCCGCGTTCTTTGGCGCCCGCGGGGACCGCCGCCGAGGTATCGATACGGCCGACGACGGCGCCCACGGCGACCCGCGCGCCCACAGGCTCGATGATCTGCAGCCGCCCCGCCGCTTCGGCGTTGATCTCCATCGCCGCCTTCTCGGTCTCCAGCTCGAGCACGGGCTCGTCGGCCTTGACGACGTCGCCGTCCTTCTTGAGCCATTGCACGATCACGCCCTCGCTCACCGATTCGCCGAGCTGCGGAATGCGGATGTCGATCGCCATCAGCGCGCCGCCTTCCGGTCCTCGTCGGCGGGGGCGCTCGTCGCCGGCGGACGGACGGCTCGCAATTGCAGGGCCTGCGCGAGGATGGCCGCCTCCTCCGCCTGGTGGATCTTGTAGTTGCCGGTGGCCGGGCTCGCCGCCTCCTCGCGCCCGACGTACTGCACCGGGCGCGCGGGGCCGAGGAGGTCGGCGAGGCGAGGCCGCACGAACGTGCAGGCCCCCTGGTTGGCCGGCTCCTCCTGTACCCACACGACGTCGCGCGCGCCCGAATACCGCGACAGCACGGCCCGCAGCTCGGCAGCGGGGAACGGGTAGAGCTGCTCCAGCCGCACGAGGGCGACGTGGTTACGCCCGCTCTCGTCGCGGGCGGCGGCGAGAGGATAGAAGATCTTGCCCGCGCACAGCAGCACGCGCCGCACGCCCGCCGGCGTCGCCACGCGCGCGTCGTCGAGGACGGGCTGGAAGGTGCCCCCGGCCAGCTCATCGAGCGTGGAGACCGCGCGGGGGTGGCGCAGCAGGCTCTTGGGCGACATGACCACGAGCGGCTTGCGGAAGGCGCGGTGCATCTGCCGGCGCAGCGCGTGGAAGAATTGCGCGGGCGTCGTGCAGTTCACCACCTGCATGTTGCCGTCGGCGCACAGCTGCAGGAACCGCTCGAGGCGCGCGCTCGAGTGGTCCGGGCCCTGGCCGTCGTAGCCGTGGGGCAGGAGGAGGACGATCCCGCTCATGCGCTGCCACTTCGATTCCCCGCTCGCGATGAACTGGTCGACGACCACCTGCGCGTTGTTCACGAAATCGCCGAACTGCGCCTCCCACACCACGAGCCGCCGGGGATCGCCGCTCGACACGCCGTACTCGAAGCCGAGCACCGCCGCCTCGCTGAGGGGGCTGTTGACCGCCTCCATCTCCGCCTGCTCGTGCGCGAGGTGATTGAGGGGCACGTAGGGCCGGCCGTCCTTGGCGTCGTAGACGGCGGCGTGGCGATGGCTGAAGGTGCCGCGCAGCGTGTCCTGGCCGCACAGGCGCACGGGGATGTGCTCGAGGAGCAGGCTGCCGTACGCGAGCAGCTCCGCCGTGCCCCAATCGATGCCCTCGCCGCGCTCCACCCGCGCGTGGCGCTCGTCGAGGAGCTTGCGCACGCGCGGGTGCGGCGTGAAGTGCGCGGGCAGCCGCCGCAGGCCGTCCGCGATGGCACGCAGCCGCTCCACGGGCACGCGCGTGTCGGCGCTCCAGTCGTCACCCGCCCAGCCGAGGCCGGCCCACACGCCGCCGAAGGCGAACACCTGCTGGCGCGGCTTCTCGCGCCGCGCGGTGGCCAGCGCGCTCTCGAGGGTGGCCTTCCGTGCCTCGCGCAGCGCTTCCACGCGTGCGTCGTCCACCACGCCCTCGTCGGCGAGGCGCTTGGCGTAGTGCTGCACCACCGACGGGTGATTGCGGATCTGCTCGTACATCACCGGCTGCGTGAGCGAGGGGTCGTCCGTCTCGTTGTGGCCGTGCCGCCGGTAGCACACGAAGTCGATGACGACGTCGCCGCGGAAGGCCTGCCGGTACCCGACGGCGAGGCGGGCCGCCTGGACGGCTGCCTCGGGGTCGTCGCCGTTGACGTGGAAGACGGGCGCCTGGATGACGTTGGCGGGGCCCGACGGGTAGCGCGTGAAGAGGTACTCCTCGGGCGACGTCGTGAAGCCGATCTGGTTGTTGACGATCACGTGGATGGTGCCACCGGTGGTGAAGGCGGGCAGCGCGGAGAGCGCCAGCGTCTCGTACACCATGCCCTGGCCCATGAAGCCGGCGTCGCCGTGCATCAGCACGGGCGCCACGCCGCGCCGGTGGCGGTCGCCGAGATAGCTCTGCTTGGCGCGCACGATGCCTTCCACCACCGGGTTCACCGCTTCCAGGTGGCTGGGGTTCGGGCTCAGCGACAGGTGGATGGAGCCGCCGCTCTTGGTGCGCAGGTCGTGGGAGTAGCCGAGGTGGTACTTCACGTCGCCGTCGCCCGCGATGTCCGGCGGCAGCGAGGTGCCCTCGAACTCGGCGAAGATCATCTCGTACGGCTTTCGGAGAATGTGCGCGAGCACGTTGATGCGGCCGCGATGGGGCATGCCCATGACGACTTCGGCCACGTCGCCCCGCGCCGCCTCCTCCACGAGCGTGTCGAGGAGGGGGATGAGCGCCTCGCCGCCTTCCAGCGAAAAGCGCTTCTGCCCGGCGTGGCGCGAGTGCAGGAACTGCTCGAAGGTCTCCGCCGCGACGAGGCGATCGAGGATGGCGAGACGGTCGTCGGCGCTCAGCTCGGCGCGATTGCGCCGCGGCTCCATGCGCTCCTGCAGCCACTCGCGCCGCCCCTTGTCCGAGATGGCGAGGTACTCCACGCCGAGCGTGCCGCAGTACGTCTGCTCGAGCGCGGCCACCAGCTCCCGCAGCGGCCCCCGCTCGCCGCCGCGGAACTGCTCCCACGTCACCACCCGATCGAGGTCGCCCTGCGTGAAGCCGAACTCCTCCAGGCTGAGCAGGGCGTGGGCGCGCGGGCTGTGGCCGAGCGGATCGAGATCGGCGATGACGTGGCCCAGCTCGCGATACGAGTGCACGAGATCGGCGATGGGCAGGCGCGCCTGCGGGCCCGCGCCCGCGCCGGCGGTGGCGCGCGCGAACTCGTAGCCGGCGAAGATCAGCGCCCAGCGCTCGTCGACGGACTTCGGATCGCGCCGGTACTCCGTATAAAGGCTCTCCACGTACTCGGGATTGGCGCGCGCGATGTCGTCGAGCAGCCCCATGACCCTTTCACCGTACCACGCAGCCGGCAGGGCGCTGAAAACGGCGCATCTGCGTCGTTGCCTCCTCGTTCGTCGCTGCGGCGTAGGCGGCCTACGCCTCACTCCTCTCTTCGTCGGCGCCTAGCATCTGCACCGTTTTGAGCGCCCTGCGCGTTATTCAGCAGCCTGTCGCAGGATCGAGGAGCGCCACGGCTTTGCCGGGGCGCTTTCGAGCGTCAGGGGGCTTGGGGGCCGTCGAGGCCCCCATCTAAATCAATCGCCCTTCGAGGCCCCCCATCATTACCAGAACACGGGCTCAGGAGTCAGGCGGACGCCGAAGTGCTCGGCCACGACGTCCTGGATGCGGCGCGCGAAGGTGGCGATGTCGGCGGCGCGCGCGCCGTCGTGCGCGACCACGGCGAGCGTGTGACGGGTGGAGAGCCCGACGGCGCCCTCCCGGTGGCCGCGCGCGAAGCCCGCGTGCTCGATGAGCCACGCGGCGGACAGCTTGATGCGGCCGTCGGGCTGCGGCCACTGCGGCATGGCGGCGTCGGTCATCGCCGCCTGGGCGCGTGCGGCCTCGTGCGCGGTGACGATGGGATTGGTGAAGAAGGAGCCGCAGCTGCGGCGGTTGGGATCGACGGGATCGAGCACCATGGACTTGGAGCGGCGCACGCGCAGCACCGTCTCGCGTACGCCGGCGAGCGTGGGGGACGTCATGCCCGCCTCGCGCAGGCCGCGCTCGACGTCGGCGTAGCGGACGGCGGGCGCGCCGCCCGGAATCAGGCGGTACGTCACCGCGAGCACCACCCAGCGGCCGGGCTCGCCGCTCTTGAACGCGCTGTCACGATAGGCGAAGCCGCATTCGGCGCCCGGCAGCGTCACCACGCGCCCGCGGCCGCGATCGAGCGCGCGCACCGCGGTGATGGTCTCGCTCACGTCCTGGCCGTACGCGCCCACGTTCTGGATAGGCGTGGCGCCGACGAGGCCGGGGATGCCGCTCAGGCACTCCAGGCCCGCCCAGCCGCGGTCGACGGTGAGGCGCACGAGGTCGTCCCACGGCTCGCCGGCCGCCGCCGTCAGCAGGATGGCCCCCGCTTCGTCACGCGTCTCGATGCCGCGCAGGCCCACGCGGATGACGACGCCGTCCACGCCGGCATCGGCGATGAGCACGTTGGAGCCGCCGCCGAGGATGCGGGCGGCAAGCCCGCGCGCCGCCGCCCACGCCAGGGCCTCGACGATGGCGGCTTCGTCGGGGGCGTCCACGAAATACCGCGCGGGTCCGCCCACGCCCATCGTGGAATACTGCGCGAGGGCGACGTTCTCGAGCGGGATCACGCCGGGCGCGCGGGCAGGTAGCCGAGCAGGAGCACGTTGAGCTGGACGAGCAGCAGCTTGTTCCACGCCACGCTCGCCGCCAGCGCGTCGCCGGTGTCGCCGAGCCGCGATTGGAAGAGCTGCGCCAGCGTCGTTTGGGCCAGGCTCATGGTGGCGACCATGAAATGCGCCGGCACCACGCCCCCGGGCCCCTGCGCGCGATGGCTGTGCGACAGGCCCACCGCGAGCAAGTAATAGGAGAACTCGTGCGTGGCGGCGGCCTCGGCGGTCATGCGCAGCCAGCGGCCGAGGCTGTGCTTGCGCCGTTCCAGGCGCGCGAGGTCGGGCGCGCCGTCCTCGCCGAGGAAGAAGCGCGCGGTGGCGGGGAATTTCAGGAAGTGCTCGTAGAGGGCGGCCGTGAACCCCGCCTCCTGCTCGAGGACCAGGGGCGCCGTGCGCCGGATGACGGCGATGTCCGCCTCGCCGAGGCCGACGAACTCCGACAGCTCGCGGATGAAGCGGGGCACGTCGGTGCCGGGCAGGTAGGGCGTGTGCGCCATCACGGGTGCAGCCGTGTGCCGCGCCAGGGGCCACCCGTAAAGTTGCCCTCCGCCGGGGTGAGCGCGCGCGCCCACCGCGCGCGGTCGTGCACGCGCGCCGGCTGCCCCACCCACAGCTCCACGCGCTCGCACCACACGCGGTAGCCGCCCCAGCGCGGCGGGCGCGGGATGTCGCCCCCCTTCGCCGCCGCCACCTTGGCCAGCAGCTCGGCGCGCGAGCCGAGGGGCCGGCTCTGTGTGCTCGCGGTCGCCGCCGCGCGCGCATCGGGCGGGCGGCTATTCCAGTAGGCATCCGAGTCCGCATCGGGCGCGTCCGTCACCGGTCCTTCGATGCGCACCTGGCGCTCGAAGGCGTCCCAGTGGAAGACGAGCGCGGCCCGGGGGCGCGCGGCGAGCGCCCGGCCCTTGTCGCTGTCGCGGTCCGTATAGAAGACGAGCCAGCCCGCGGCGGCGTCGAAGCCGCGACAGATGACCATGCGCGCGGTGGGACGGCCGTCGGCGTCGGCGGTGGCCAGCGTCATGGCCGTCGAGTTGCGGATCGACGTCGCCGCCTCCGCCATCCACGCTGCGAGCAGCGGCAGGGGGTCGTCGGGCAACGGCTCGGGCAGGGGCGGCTTCACGCGACGAGTGTAAGGGCGAGGGGCCTTTCCGTTAAAGTATCGGAATGATCGACACCGTACGGACGTGGATCGACGAGGCCCGGCGCGTGGTGGTGCTCACGGGCGCCGGCATCTCCACGGAGTCCGGCATTCCCGATTTCCGCGGTCCCCAGGGGCTGTGGACGCGCAATCCCGCCGCCGAGAAGATGGCCACGCTGCAGCACTACATGGCCGATCCCGAGGTGCGCAAGGCAGCGTGGCGGAACCGGCTGGAGTCGCCCGCGTGGACGGCGGAGCCGAATGCAGGCCACCGCGCGCTGGTGGCGCTCGAGCGGCGCGGCACGCTCGAGCTGCTCGTCACCCAGAACATCGACGGCCTGCACCAGCGGGCCGGCTCGTCGCCGGACCGCCTCGTGGAGATCCACGGCACCATGCGCGAGGTCACGTGCATGGCGTGCGGGCAGCGGGCGGCCATGGAGCGCGCGCTCGCGCGTGTGCGGGCGGGCGAAGAGGACCCGCCATGCCGCACGTGCGGCGGCATCTTGAAATCGGCGACGATCTCGTTCGGCCAGGGGCTCGTGCAGCGCGACCTCCTCCGCGCGCAGGCGGCGGCGCGCCGCTGCGACCTGATGCTCGCCGTCGGCACCAAGCTCTCCGTGTACCCCGTGGCCGGCATCGTGCCCGTCGCCAAGCAGGCGGGCGCCCGCGTCGTCATCGTCAACGCCGACGAGACCGAGATGGATGGGCTCGCGGACGCAGTGGTGCGCGGATCCATCGGCGAGGTGCTGCCGCGGATCGTCGGCGAGGCCGAGGGCGGACGGGAGGATGGACCAACGTCCAACTAGCGCGGATTATTCCTGAGCGGCGCGCGCGCGGGGCGACGGGTCCTGTCGTCGGGGTGGCTCCCGGCGGGCCCGGCTCCGTCACCCGCTCTCCTGATCGCAGTGCTTCGCACTGCGGTGGCCGCCTACGTCGCAGGGAGCGAGCGACGAGCCAACGACGGAGATCGGCGTTTTTTCGCGCCTCGTGATCCCCGTAGGGGGGCAGCGTCCTGCTGGTGGCAGGTGGGCGGGCCGAACGTGGGGCGATGGCTGCTCGCCCGCCACGCGCGAAGCGACGCCGCCGACAGAACGAGCGTAGAGTGAGGGGATAGGCAGCACACAGAAAGACTGCAACGAGTGCAGCCGTGGCTTCGGCACGAAGCCCGGCGCAGGGACGGCGGCCTCCCCCGGACGAACGGCGGCGAAGCGGCGACGACGGCGTGGGCGCTGATGGAGAGACCCGGATGCGTGTGATGGCGTTCTGCACCCCCGCTCACCCCGAGTGGCGCTGGCGGATCTCGAATTACGCGGGCGCGGTCATCGAGGAGTCGCGCGACCGCTTCCAGAGCATCGCGGACGCCGTCGAAGAAGGCACGAAGGTGCTCGCGAAGATGGACGTGGTCGACCGCTCCGACCTCGTGCGCGCGCGCTGGAGTCCACGCCGGGGCCGCTGACGGCCGGCCACCCTCACGCAGCGGTCGATACTTCCGTTGCCCGCGTCGCCTCGCCGAGCGTCATGTGCTCGCGCACGAGGAACATCCAGCCGAGCAAGGTGATGGGCACGAACTGCCCCGCGTGATAGAGCAGCGCGTAGGCGACGGCGCTCGACGGGGGGACCCCGAAGATCGTCACCGCGAGCACGGCCGCCGCGTGCCACACGCCCACGTAGCCGGGGGCGGAGGGGACGGCGATGCCGAGCCCGACGAAGGCCAGCACCGTCCACCCCGCCACGAAGGGTAGATCGAGATGCACGGCGCGCAGCATCGACCACGCCGCCGCCGCCGGGCACAGCCAGACCACGATCGTCCAGCCGAGCAGGGGCACCAGGTGCGCGCGCGTGCGCACGCCCTCGAGCCCCCGCAGGGCGACGTCGAAGGCGCTCCCCGTGAGCCGCGCGACCGTGGGCCAGCGCCGGGTCCAGCGCACGATCCGCCCGCGCGCCGCCTCGGGATTGCGCGTGAGGGCGATGAGGAGCGCGATGCCGATGACGTCCAGGACCAGCAGCGTGGTGGCCGCCCACTGGAAGATGGCGGGCACGGGGATCACGAGCACGAGCGCGCCCAGGATGAGCAGGAGGGCGAGGCTGTCGAGCACCCGCTCCACGGCGAGCGTGGCCGCCACCAGCCAGAAGCTCTCCGACGCGGGGCGGCCGGAGGCGGCACGCAGGCGCCGGGCGACGACGTAGATGCGCACCACTTCGCCCGCGCGCAGCGGCAGCACGTTGTTGGCCATATAGCCGATCATCATGCCGGGCAGGATGCCGGGCGGCCGCTCGCCGGGCGGGAACAGATAGCCCCAGCGGCGGCCACGCGCCCACAGCCCCACGGGACCGAGGGCGGCGGAGAGCAGGGCCCACCCCCATTGCGTGCGGGCGAGCTCGCGGCCAAGCTCGTGCAGGTCCACGGAGGCGAGGAGGTACCAGAAGAGGGCGACGCTGATCGCGACGCCCGCGAGCAGCTTGAGGCGCTTCAGGGAGTCCGGGCGCGGCCGCTCACGCGGGCCCGCCTTCGACGCGGATCATCGTGGTGGCGGTGGCGACGTCGGGCATGCGGTCGATGGCGGCGAGGGCGGCGCGCATGTCGCGTTCGCGCGCCTCGTGCGTCAGCATGACCACCGGCACCGCCTCGCTCGTCCCGCGCGCTTTCTGAATGACGTTGGCGATGGAGATGTCGTTGTCGCCCAGGATGCCCGCCACGCGCGAGAGCACGCCGGGCCGGTCGAGCACCATCACGCGCAGGTAGTAGCAGCAGCGGATGGCCTCCATCGGCCGCAGGGGCAGCGCGGAGGGCGCCACCGACGGCAGCTCGAGGGCGAGGGCCGGGATCCCGTGCGCGATGCGCCGCGCGATCTCGAGCGCGTCCGACCACACCGCGGAGGCGGTGGGCATCTGCCCCGCGCCGCGCCCGTAGAACATGAGGTCGCCCACGGCGTCACCGGTGAGGAAGACGGCGTTGAAGACGCCGGAGACGGCGGCGAGCGGCGAGGCGGCGGGAATCATCGTCGGGTGCACGCGCACTTCCACTCCACCTTCCGTCGCCTTCGCGATGGCGAGGAGCTTGATGCGGTAGCCGAGGGCGCGCGCGAAGTCGATGTCCTGGGCGGTGACGCGGGTGATGCCTTCCGTGTGGATGTCCTTGAGGTCGATGAAGGTGCGGAAGGCGATGGAGACGAGGATCTGCAGCTTGTGCGCGGAATCCATGCCCTCGATGTCGAGGGTGGGATCGGCTTCCGCGTAGCCGTGCGCCTGCGCCTCCTTGAGCACCATCGAGAAGTCGAGCCCCTCGTCGGTCATCTTCGACAGGATGTAGTTGCAGGTGCCGTTCACGATGCCGGCGAGCGCGAGCACGCGGTTGGCCACGAGGCCTTCCTTCACGGAGCGGATGAGCGGGATGCCGCCCGCCACCGCCGCCTCGAAGCCGAGCGTCACCGAGCGCCGCCGCGCCTCCGCGTAGAGCTCGGCGCCGTGGTGAGCGAGGAGCGCCTTGTTGGCGGTGACCACGTGCTTGCCGGCGGCGAGCGCTTTGAGGATGAAGGTGCGCGCGGGCTCGAGGCCGCCCACCAGCTCGATGACGATGTCGATGGCGGGATCGGTGAGCACGCGCGCGGCGTCGTTCGTCATGGGCAGCGTCCGGATGTCGAGCCCCTCGCGCGCGCGGGTGAGATCGGTGTCGGCGACGGCGGCGAGCGTGAGGTGGCAGCCTGCGCGCTCCTCGAGCATCCCGCGCTGCGACTCGAGAATCTTCACCACCCCGGCCCCGACGGTGCCGAGGCCGAGCAGGCCGAGGCGGACGGTCTTCACGTCAGCGGTGGAGCTGCTTGAGGCCGCGCAGCGCCTGCTTGATGCGCTGCTCGTTCTCCACGAGCGCGAAGCGCACGTAGCCCTCGCCGTACTCTCCGAAGCCGATGCCGGGGGACACGGCCACGTGTGCCTCCTGGATCAGCATCTTGGAGAACTCCAGCGAGCCCAGCCCGCGGTACTGCTCGGGGATGGCCGCCCACACGAACATGGTGCCCTTCGGCTTCGGCACGCTCCAGCCGATCTTGTTCAGCCCGTCCACGAGCACGTCGCGCCGCTTGCGGTACACCTCGTTGATGTCCTTCACCACGGACTGGTCGCCCTCGAGGGCGATGATGCCGGCGATCTGGATGGGCTGGAAGACGCCGTAGTCCAGGTACGACTTGATGCGGGCGAGGGCGTGGATCATGCGTGGGTTGCCGCACGCGAAGGCCAGCCGCCACCCCGCCATGTTGTACGACTTCGTCATCGAGAAGAGCTCGATGCCGACGTCCTTGGCGCCCGGCACCTGCAGGAACGACGGCGGCGTATAGCCGTCGAAGGAGAGGTCGGCGTAGGCGAAGTCGTGCACGACCATGAGGTGGTGCTCTTTGGCGAAGGCGACCACCTTTTCGAAGAAGGACACGTCCACGCACATGGTGGTCGGGTTGTGGGGAAAGGAGAGGATCAGCACCTTGGCCTTGGGCCACGCCAGCTTCGCCGTTTCCTGGAGCCGCTCGAAGAAATCGCCGTCGGGCGTGAGCGGTACCGAGCGCAGGTCACCGTCGGCGATGACGACCGAGTAGGAGTGGATGGGGTACGTCGGATTCGGCACCAGGGCGCCGTCGCCCGGCTGCAGGATGGCGAGCATGAGGTGCGCGAGCCCTTCCTTGGCGCCGATGGTGGCGATCGCCTCCGACTCGGGATCCAGCTCGACGCCGTAGCGGTCGCGGTACCACGTGGTGATGGCCTTGCGCAGCCGCGTGATGCCGCGGGAGGCCGAGTAGCGATGGTTCTTCGGATTCTGTGCCGCCTCCACGAGCTTGGCCACGATGTGCTTGGGTGTCCCGAGGTCCGGGTTGCCCATGCCGAGGTCGATGACGTCCTCGCCGCGGGCGCGCGCCTTCGATTTGAGGTCGTTCACGATGGCGAAGACGTAGGGGGGCAGTCGCTTGATCCGATAGAACTCGTCCATCTGCGCTCCTCTCTCGAACGGCCTCACGATGATACCGAAGCGTTGCGCAGAGTGTCAACGAACGGCCCCCCCCGGTCGGCCGGCGTCATCGTTGTGACGAGATGCACCGTCACCGTGCCGTTGTGTCAGACCGTGACCGCGGTAAGTGATTGATTGTATGGAGCCGTCCTTCGGCATGCCGCTTGCGACTAGGACGGGCGTGATAGGTGAGGAATCGCGCGTTGACACCGTCGCTGCGCCGGTGCTAGAAACCGCTCAGTCCGGTGTCCGTGAAGGCTGGCCGCGCGACGGGCAGAGGAGACCCAAGCGATTGGATCGCCGTAAGCAGTTCAGCCTTCTGCTGGTGCGCGGCGATGGGATGCGGGTGTTGCGATTCAACTTCCCGCGTCCCCTCGCCGTCGGCTTCTTCCTCACTCTCGCCGTCCTCGTCTCCGTCACGGGCGTCGTCGTCGGTGACTACTTCAAGCTGCGGCAGCTTACGCGCGAAGCCGTCACGTTTGCCGACCAGATCGCCGAGCAGCGCAAGACCATCGACGCCTCCAACCAGCGCATCACGGCCCTCACCAAGGAGATGTCCGGCTGGCGCGAGCTGCACGCGCGCATCCAGGAGCCCTTCGGGCCCGAGCGCGCCA
>CAYQQT010000067.1:0-11381 GCA_964419375.1 uncultured bacterium | reverse complement strand
GTCGCGAGGGCGGCCGCGCGCTCCGCGGGCTCCCACACCACGCGCACATCGAGGTTGCGCGCCCGCAGCGCCGCCGTCAGCATGTCCACGCGCTGGAGAGTGGGGCCGCGGCCGCTGTACGGGTTGGCGGCGACGATCACCCGGCCGCGCCCGGAGAGAGGCATACTGGAGCGGATTATTCAGGAGGACGGGCGATGCAATTCGAGGTCGAAGTGGTGGCCGACGACGGCAAGGGGCAGTGGACGGCGACGGCGGTCGAATACGGGGTGAGCGCCACCGGCCGCACCGAGCGCGAAGCGCTCGCCAGGATCATGGATGCGCTGGCGGCGCATCTCAAGAAGCGCGCGACGCGCTCAGATACGTCTTCCAGCGGCGCCAGTAGTACTGGTTCCAGCCGTTCTTGACGCCGGCGTAGTCGGCGTCCGGCACGTTGGCGTGCACGAGCGTGACGCGCCCGCGATCGTCGTAGCGGCTGAAGATCAGCGTCAGGATGGAGTCGAGGTCGTCCTTCGGCCAGTGCACGGAGCGCCAGGACTGCACGACGAGGCGGTTGGGCACCAGCAGCAGCGTGCGCCCCACGAGCTGGCCGTTGTGGACGCTGAAGGCGCCGCCCACGCGGCGGGCTACCACCGCAGGAGCGCCGGTGGCGGCGGCGTGCTTCTTGGCATCCATATATAACTCGAAGAGCCGGGCGGGGCTGGCGTCGAAGAGGATCGTCTGCTGGACCGTCTTTGCCATGCCCCGCGATCATCGCACGTCCGCGATCCGAACGGACGGGGGCACTTCTGCTCCCCAGCTGACTCGCCCATCAAACGGCTCGTGACGTCAGCCTCGCCAACGCTTACATTCTGACGATGGACAACGGCTTCTTCGAACGGCCGATCCTCAACTCTCCGTACGCGTACCCCGGGCGTCACTGGGAGCTCGATGCCCAGGGCCAGCCCACCGGACAGATCATTGAGACCCGTCGTACGGCCCAGTTCATCACGCCGATCCCCAGGCCGAAAAAGCATAAGCGGAGCGCCGGGCAGGAGGCGTTGGTCTTCGACGAGGGCGCAGGCGTCTCGACCGCCAAGCAGCAGTACGACCCGACCCCGATCATCAACGAGCTGCGCCACCGCGTGGACCAGTGGCGCGGCATCAGCAACGCGAGCGCGTGGGGGGTGACGCCGGAGACGGCGCGGCTGCTTCAACACTGGCGACACCACGACTTCACCGGCGTCCGCCCCTTCTTCTGCCAGATCGCGGCGGTGGAAACCGCGATCTGGCTCACCGAGGTGGCGCCGCGAGCGCGTGGAGATCTCGAAGGGCGGGCGCTTGCTCCTCCAGGGACGCGTCGGCGACGATCTCGACACGCTCGAGACCGAGGGGCAGATGCTCCAACGCGCGATGCCCGAGCTGATGGGGCTAAAGAACATTCTGGTCCTCAACGACGAGGCGCACCACTGCTACCGCGAGAAACCACACGACGAGGAAGACGACGACCTGAAGGGCGACGAGCGAAAGGAAGCCGAGCGCAACAACGAGGCGGCCCGCCTCTGGATCTCCGGCCTTGAGGCCGTGAACCGCAAGCTCGGGCTCGCGCGCGTGATCGACCTCTCCGCGACCCCGTTCTTCCTGCGCGGGTCAGGATACGCCGAGGGGACGCTCTTCCCGTGGACGATGAGCGACTTCTCGCTCATGGACGCCATCGAGTGCGGCATCGTGAAGCTGCCACGCGTTCCCGTGGCGGAGAACATCCCCGGCGACGACATGCCGATGTTTCGCAACCTGTGGGAGAACATCCGCAAGGACATGCCGAAGAAAGGGCGCGGCAAGGCGGAGGGCCTCGACCCCCTCGCCCTTCCAACGCGACTCCAAACCGCCCTGCAGGCGCTGTACGGCCACTACGAGAAGACCTTCAAGTTTGGGAGGAGGCGCGGATCTCCGTGCCCCCCTGCTTCATCGTCGTCTGCAACAACACCTCGACGTCCAAGCTCGTCTACGACTTCATTTCCGGCTTTCACCGGCAGAACGAGGACGGCTCAAGTACGAAGGCCGTGCGCCCCGATCGCGACGCGCTCGAGGTCCGCTTCCCGCGCGTCGCGGGCTACCGCGTGGAGCTCCCCGAGGAGCGGCTGACGGCCAAGTTCAACGACGACTCGACGCTCGAGCTCACCCCCGACCTCGTCGGCCCGTCCATCACCCGGAACCAGGGCATCATCGGCGAGGGCGTGAACCTGACCCTGGAGCACCTGGCCGACATGCGGCCGTCCACACTGCTCTTCCACCTCACCCAGCACCTGCTCTACACCAAGTGGCGCGACACGGGGGAAGCCCCGAAGCTGCACCTGTTCGGCCAGCTCAAGCGCATCACCCGGGAGTGGCTCGACAACCACCTGGTGTGCACGGGCGGCACCCACCGGGCGCAGCTCATCCACCAGGACCTCGCGGACATGGCGTGCAACCGCATCACGGCGGGCATCACGGCGGCGTTCGCGAGCGAGCGTCCAATCAAGGCGACGCTCGACTCATGGGACGCCGCGTTGGTTTCACTCTTCAGCCTTGTGGCGAGCGGGCAGATCAAGTTGCGCAGGATCGACGGCTGGCAGACAATCGCCACCGTGCTCAGCAAGCACTCGACGGAGGCGGCATGACGCTGAGCGTTGCACGGGACGCCGAATGGCGGGGAATAGCGGTTTAACGAAACCGCCATCGAAGACCACGAGTGGAGGAGGTGACGAACGCAGCATGAAGCGAACGGTCCGACTCCATGGCCCATGAACGACAAGGAGTACCCCAATGCCGACGTACATCACTCTTGGGAACTGGACCGAGCAGGGAATTCGTACCGTGAAGGACGCGGCAAAGCGGATCGACGCCGCGAAGCGGATGATGAAGGACGCCGGCGGCGAGCTGAAGGCGTTCTACATGACGATGGGCACGTACGACCTCGTCACCATCGCGGAGGCCCCCAATGACGAGGTCGTAGCCAAGATCTTGCTCACGATCGGTGGACTCGGCAACGTCCGCACGACCACTCTGCGCGCCTTCAGCGAAGCCGAAACGCGCAAGATCATCGCATCGCTCGGCTGAGTCTCGAAAAGAGGGAGGAGTCGCACATGCCGGTATTTATGGTCGAACGAAATCTCAAGGGTCTGTCGATGGATCAGCTCGGGGCGGCGCAGAAGGCCGCGATCGAGACGGGCAAGCGCATGACCGAACAGGGCAAGGCGGTGCGGTACATCCGCAGCACGTTCGTGCCTGGCGACGCGCGGTGCATGTGTCTCTTCGAGGCGCCGAAAGCGGACCACGTCAAGGAGCTCAACGACACGGCCAAGCTTCCCTACACCAACATCGTCGAAGCGATGGATCTGACGCCGTAGCGAGACTCGCCCGGGGCCTCGAGGCCCCGGGCGACGCTCGCCCGGGAGACACTGCTGCGCGGGGCCTTCGACTACATCGTCAAGCCTGTCGACTTCGACTACCTAGTGCAGAGCCTCGAGGCGGCCCTCCTTGTCGCTGGCCTCGAAGGCGGGGAGGCGACGGCATGAAGCCGCTCGTGCTGATCGTGGATGACGAACCGGCGATCGCGGAACTCATCGACCAACACCTCGCCGCCAGCTACCGTACCGTGACGGCAGCGGATGGCGCCGAAGCGCTCGCGAAGTTCCGTATCGAGCGGCCGGACGTGGTTCTGCTCGACATCAACATGCCCAAGATGGACGGCCTTCAGGCTCAGCAGCAGATGCACCAACTCGACCCGACGGTCCCGGTCGTGATGCTGACGTCCGTCCAGGACGTGAATCTCCTCGCGACGACGCTGAAGAATGGAGCGTTCAGCTATCTCCCGAAGCCGTTCAATACCGCCTACCTGATGCACATCGTGGCCGCGGCGGTGTCGCAACGGCCGCGGCGATAGCACCTCCAGCGGCACCAGCAACTAAATTAGCGGCGTGAAACTTAGTTAGACGCCCTCACACGACCGGCTGCCAACCGTTGGCGGTGGCGGCGCTGAGTCCAATCTCGGCATGCCGCCGATGCCTTCGGCCGCAGGCGTTGCGCGCGCAGCCTTGGTGAACAGCCAGCGCCCCGGCCAGATCACCGTGTCATAATTCGCGGCATGGCCCGCGCGCTCGACGGACTGCGCGTCGTTGATTGCTCCCGCCTCATTGCGGGCGGCGTACTTGCCACCGTGCTCGCCGACCACGGGGCCGACGTCGTCAAGGTCGAGAACCCGCGCGGCGGCGATCCGCTGCGCACGTGGCTGCGCGAGCGCGGCGAGCTGTGGTGGAAGGTGTACGCGCGCGGCAAGCGCTCCGTCACGCTCAACCTCACCAAGCCGCGCGGCCAGGCGCTGCTGCGCCGCCTCCTGCGTGAGGCCGACGTCCTCATCGAGAACTACGTGCCGGGCACGTTCGAGAAGTGGGGGCTCGACTGGGCCACGCTGTCGGCGGACAACCCGCGCCTGGTCTTCGCGCGCGTGTCGGGCTGGGGCCAGGACGGGCCCTATCGCGACCGGCCCGGCTTCGGCACGATGGTGGAAGCGATGAGCGGCTTCGCCACCACCACCGGCGACGCCGAGGGGCCGCCCACCCTGCCGTCCTTTCCCATGGCCGACATGGTGGCCGCGCTCGCGGGCGCCACCGCCGTCCTCGCCGCCCTCCGGCATCGAGACCAGGTCTCCGGCCGCGGGCAGGTCGTCGACATCTCGCTCTACGAGCCGTTGCTCTCCGTGCTCGGCCCCGATGCCGCCGGCTACGCGCTCGACGGCACCGTGCGCACGCGCCATGGCAACACCTCCGACAACGCGAGCCCGCGCGGGACGTACCGGACGCGCGAGGGCAAGTGGATCGCGCTGTCGGCGTCCACCCCGGCCTCGGCGCGCGCGCTCTTCGCCGCCCTCGCGCTCGAGCACCTGCTGGAGGACCCGCGCTTTGCCACCAACGACGCGCGGGTGAAGCACATGGACCTCGTCGACGACATCCTCGCCCGCGCCATCGGCGAGCGCACGCTCGACGACATGCGCGCGCTCTTCGAGTCGAGCGACCTCACCGCCTGCCCCGTCTACGACATCGCGGACATCACCAAGGACCCTCACGTGATCGCGCGCGGCATCCTCATCGACGTGCCCGATCCGGCGCTCGGCGCGGTGCGCATGACGGCGCCCACGCCCCGGCTCGGCGCCACGCCGGCGTCGGTGCAATGGGCGGGACCTGCGCTCGGTGCCCACAATCGGGAAGTGTACGGCGCGCTCGGCGTGACGAATGCCGAGCTGGAGGAGATGACGCGTGATGGCATCGTCTAGGCGTTCGGCGGGCGCGGCGGTGATGGCGGCGACGCTGGTGTTCGTGACCTCGGCCGCGTGGGCGGCGGATTACGCGGGGCCGCTCATCGATGCCCATTCGCACGTGCCCGGCGCGCAGGCGATCGATGCGTACGTGGCGGCGATGAAGCGGCACGATATTCGGAAGGTGGTACTGCTGGGCGTGGGCGGGGTGCAGAAAGATGATCCGGCGTGGATCGCGGCGGCGGCCAAGAAGTATCCCGACCAGGTCGTGCCCGGCGTGCCCGTGCCTGATCCCACCAGCAAGAGCGCCGCGGAGACGCTCGACGCGAGCCTGAAGCGGACGAAAGGGCGCGTGGTGGGCGAGGTGCACGTGCGTCAGGTCGTCCGCAAGATCGACCGCAACCTGTCCGACCCCGCCTTCCTGAAGCTGCTGGCGGTCGCCGCCCGGCACGGCGCGCCGGTGGTCATCCACGACGAGCTCACCGCCGGCGCCACCGACAGCCTCGAGAAAGCGCTCGCGGCCGAGCGCAAGGCGGTGATCGTGCTCGCCCACGCGGGCGAGGCGACGCCAGGAGGGCTGGAAGCCGTGCTCGCGCGCAACGCCAACCTCATGGTGGATCTGTCCGGTATGCACTTTCAGCGTACGCCGTCGCTCGCGAGCGAGAATGGGCCGCTCGATCCGAAGTGGAAGGCGCTCATCGAGAAGATGCCGGACCGCTTCCTCATGGGCATCGACGTGTGGGCGCCGCGGCTGTTCGAGCCCGCCACCCTCGACCGGCTGATGAAGTGGACCCGGCGCGTGCTCGGCGAGCTCAAGCCCGACGTAGCCGAGCGCGTGGCCTGGAAGAACGCCGCCACCCTCTATCGCCTGCACTAAGCCCGTGGGCCTCAACCCGCTCGCCGACGCCACCGCCTACGAAATGCTCGCGGGGGTGGCGCGCGACCACGCGCACCGCGAGGCCATCGTCTTCGGCGACGAGCGCATCACGTTCGGCGCCTTCCGCGAGCGCGTCGACGCCTTCGCGCGCGGCCTCGCCGCCATCGGGCTCGTCAAGGGCGACGCGCTCGCCATCTGGCTGCCCAACCGCCCGCTCTGGTACGTGGCGCAGCACGCGGCCGCCAAGCTCGGCGTGGTCGTCGTCGCCCTCAATCCACGGTACCGTGCCAGCGAGCTCTCCTACATCGTTCGGCAGTCCGACGCCGCCGCGCTGCTGATCACCGATCACCTCGGGCCCGTGGACTACTTCGAGATCCTGCACGCCGTGGTACCCGAGCTGCGCGACGCGGTGCCCGGCGAGCTCGACAGCGCGGGCTTTCCGCACCTGCGCCACGTGCTCGTGGACGCGGACGATCCCTACCCCGGCTGCCTGCGCGTGGCCGACATGATCGACGCCGGCGAGGAGGACGCGGCGCCCACCGTCCGTCCCGACGACGTCTTCACGCTGCTCTACACGTCGGGGACGACGTCCTTTCCCAAGGGCGCCATGATCACGCACCGCAACTGCGTGCCCCACGCCTGGAGCTGCGGTGTACAGCTCCGGATGACGCCGGAGGATCGGGTGCTCCACGCGCTGCCGGCGGCGGGGACGTGGGGCGGCATCAACATCCCGCTCACCACGTGGAGCCACGGCGCCTGCCTGGTACTGATGGAGACGTACGACGCGCTGCACGCGCTGTCGCTCATCGAGCGCGAGCGGTGCACCATCTGGAACGCGGTGGACTCCATGGTGATGCCGATGCTGGCGCATCCGGACCTCGACCGCTACGACCGCTCCACCCTGCGCACGGGCGGGATCGCCGTCGTGGGCGGCGGCGGTCACGGGCTCTTCGAGGACGTGGTCACGCGCATCGGCGTGCCGCTCGCGTACCAGCCCTACGGCATGACGGAAGTGAACGCGATGGCGATGTTCCACGACCTCGACGAGCCGCTGGAGCTGCGCGCGCAGCCAGGCGTCATCCCCGCCCCCGGTCTCGAGGTGCGCGTGGTCGACCCGGAGACGGGCGCGGTGTGCGCCAGCGGCGAAGAGGGCGAGCTGCACTTCCGCGGCACGCTGGTGACGCCGGGCTACTACCAGAAGCCGGAGGAGACGGCGGCCGCCTTCACCGCCGAAGGCTGGTTCCGCAGCGGCGATCTCGGCGTGCGCGACGCTGCCGGCCGCACCGTCTTCAAGGGGCGCTTGCGCGAAGTGCTCCGCATCAGCCATCACATGGTGGCGCCCGGTGAGATCGAGGCCTTCCTGATGTCGCACCCGGACGTCGCGCAGGCGTTCGTGGTCGGCATTCCCGACGCCGCCCGCAACGAGGCGCCCGTGGCCTACGTTATTCGGAAATTGGACAGTCGCGTGACGGAAGACGAGCTGCGCGCCTTCTGCCGCGGCCGCATCGCGTCGTTCAAGATCCCGCGTGCCGTCCGCTTCGTGGACGACGTCCCCCGCACGCCGAGCCCGCACGGTGACAAGGTGCAGCGCGGCAAGCTGCGCGAGCGCGCCCTGCGCGACTTCGCCGTCGAGGAGCCCGCACCATGACCACCTTCCACACGCCGCTCTGTGATCTGCTCGGCATCGAATATCCGATCCTCCAGTCGGGCATGGGCAGTACCGCGGGCCCCGACCTCGTGGCGGAAGTGTCGCGCGCGGGGGGTCTGGGCATCCTCGGCGGCCTCGGTCTCACCCGCGATCAGCTGCGCGAGCGCATCCGCCACGTGCGCGGCATCACCAACCGCCCCTTCGGCGTCAACCTGTGGCTGCACACGGAGCTGCGCCCACCCGTCGACGTCGCGCAGATCCCGGAGGCCACCGTGCAGCAGGTGCAGGCCACCCTCAACGGCTTCCGAGAGCACCTCGGGATCCCGACCACGACCGCGCGGCCGTCGGGCCCGCCCGATCTCATCGAGGAGGCGTTCGAGACGATCCTGGAAGAGCGCGTCCCCGTGTGGTCGATCGGGCTCGGCGACCCCGGCGTGGAGATGGTCCGCCGCTGCCACGAGCGCGGCATCAAGGTGGTCGCCATGGTGGCCACGGTGGACGACGCGCGCGCGGTGGCGCGCTCGGGCGTGGACGCCGTCATCGCGCAGGGGGGCGAGGCGGGCGGCCACCGCTCCACGTGGGTCAAGGGCGCCT
The DNA here is from genome assembly GCA_964419375.1 of uncultured bacterium. GTDB lineage: Bacteria > Methylomirabilota > Methylomirabilia > Rokubacteriales > CSP1-6 > JBBDXO01. The sequence continues at coordinate 2,993 of CAYQQT010000067.1, read as the reverse complement.
CGCGCGAGGAGGCGAACGTGGGGACGATCGCGCTCGTGCCCCAGGTGGTCGACGCCGTCGCCGTGCCCGTGATCGCCGCCGGCGGCCTCGCCGATGGCCGCGGCCTCGTGGCCGTCCTCGCGCTCGGGGCCACGGGCGTCCTCTTCGGCACACGCTTCGTCGCCACACGTGAATCGAGCGCCACCGAATTCTGGAAGAAGCGGCTGCTGGAGTCCGACGGCTCCGGCACCACCATCACGGATGCGTTCACCGGCCTCTACGCGCGGGTGGTGCGCAACCGCTACACCGAAGAGTACGAGGCGTCGGGCGCGCCCGTCTTCCCTGCCCTCGTGCAGTCGCGCGCGGCGCATGACATCTACACGGCCTCCGCCGAGCGGCGCGACGGCGAGCACTACCCGATGTTCTCCGGCCAGTCCGCCGGCCTCATCCACGATCTGCCCGGCGCCGCCGAGGTGGTGGAGACGATCGTGCGCGAGGCACGCCAGGCGCTGCAGGCGCTGGGGAAGACCGTGCGTATCGCTTGACTCCGCAAAGCGCTGGCCGCAACCAACATTCCCGGCGACCAGATCGTCACCACCGGGGAGGGCATCAAGTTCGACCAGACGGGCCAGAACGTCCTCGTCAAAGCCCTGATCGTCCAGCTCCAGGGCGGCAAGTACCACACGGTGCATCCGTTCGACGTGGCGACACGGGAGGTCGTCTACCCCATTCCGGCGTGGAACGCGCGACGGTAGAGGCAGTGGTCGGGGAGGCGTACATATCGGCCCTTTCCATGACTCTGGGCGAGATGAATCGGTTATGACTATGTGATAGCGTTGGCCCGTATGGATGAGCCCGGAGTTAGCCACGCGGATCTCACAGCGGCGACCCGAGCCATGTTCGATGAGGTCGCCCGCAACCCTCAGGCACAATATCGTTTCGCGGTGGGGCGGGAGCTGGCGCTCGCCGTTGGATATCCTGAGCCAATACTCGGCCGTTTACCGTCGCACGCTGCGGCGACGTTCACCGGGCTGAGCTATCTCCATCCGTTCCTGGCCGCCGGCCCCGGAGAACGGGTTTTGGACCTGGGATGCGGCGCGGGGCTCGACTCCGTCCTCTTGGCAGACGCCGTCGTGCCGAGCGGATCTGTTGTCGGCGTTGATTTGGCCCCACGTATGATCGAGCGCGCACGACAACTGGCGATCGACACCGCTCGAGCGCCTTACACGACGTTCGAGGTCGCCGACGCAACCGACCTGCCCTTCATGCCGGACACCTTCGACGCAGCATTGGTGAACGGCTTCCTGAATCTCTGTCCTGACAAAGCCTCCGTCGCTCAGGAGTTGCGACGTGTCTTGCGCGATCGCGGACGCGCCGTGATCGCCGAGATCACGTACACCGTACCGCCCGCGGCCACGCCGCTGCGCAGTGCGAGCGACTGGTTCCGCTGAATTGCCGGCGCCCTGCCGGAGGCAGGGTTGATCGCGGTCCTTCGAGAAGCCGGATTCCGACACGTCAATGTGCTCACCCGCGTACCGAACGCTCGCGCGGAGACCGACGGCACCCACGTTGCAGTGTTGGACGTCAGGCCTTAGCCGCAGGCGAGCGGCGCGGTCGCCATGGAGTGACGGGAATATCGATGAGCGCAGAGCATCACCACGAGCCCGGGGGCCACGAACACCATGCGGGACACGGCCACAGCCATGGCGTCGTCGATCCATCGATCGCGTCGTCGACGCGCGGGCTCTGGGCGCTGAAGTGGTCCTTCGTCGGCCTCATCATCACCGCGCTGCTGCAGGTCATCGTGGTCGTGATCTCGGGCAGCATCGCGCTCCTCGCCGACACGATTCACAACTTCGCGGATGCGGCCACCGCCATTCCCCTTGGGGTCGCGTTCTGGCTCGCGCGTCGGGGAGCCACACGGCGCTTCACCTACGGGTTGGGACGGGTGGAAGACCTCGCCGGCCTCGCGATCATTCTGACGATTCTCGCGAGCGCCATCGTCGCGGGCTATGTGTCCATTCAGCGCGTGATGCATCCCCAGCCGGTGTACGCGCTGGCGGCCGTGGTCGTGGCGTCAATCGTGGGCTTCGCGGGAAACGAAGCGGTGGCGATCTTTCGTATCCGTGTGGGACGGCAAATCGGTAGCGCCGCCCTCGTGGCCGACGGCTATCATGCGCGCGTCGACGGCTGGACCAGCCTCGCCGTGCTCCTCGGCGCGATTGGCATCTGGGCCGGCTATCCGATCGCCGATCCCGTCGTCGGCCTCGTCATCTCCGCCGCCATTCTTGTCGTCGTATGGCAATCGGCCGGCGCCATCCTCGTGCGCATGCTCGACGGCGTCGACGGCGAGACTCTCAGCACCGCCGCTCACGCGGCGCACGACGTCCCCGGCGTGCGAGGGGTGACGGATGTACGAGCGCGGTGGATCGGCCACCGTCTTCACGTCGATCTCAGCATCACGCTCCCGGCCAGTGTGACGGTGGCCGAAGGCCACGAGGTGGCGAAGCAGGTCCGGCACCAGCTCCTGCATCACCTGCCCCATCTTGGGAGCGTCAACGTCCATGTCGATCCCGAGGGGCAGGCCGGCGAGCTCCACCATCGGATCGAGGAACACGCTCACGACGATCAGGCGCCGCACTCGCATGGCTGAGCTGACGCAGCCGCAGAAGATGTGGCTCGCGTCTGTCGCGGGCGCCGTGGTCACCGCACTCGCCGTAACCCTCGTCTACATCCTCCTCTTGCCCGCGGACTGGGACTGAGGAGGCGGCCGCAGGCGTCGCAGGCGACGGAGCACAGGCTGTCCTCCTAGGCGCCGGCTCGGGAGCGGGCCACCTCGGAACGCAGGAAGAAGCTGCCTTCGGTGACGATCCGCTCGCCAGGCTTCACACCTTCTAGAACCTGCACGTGGTCACCGACGGGCGGTCCCACTTTGACCAATCGCTCGATGAAGCGGCCGTCGCCGCCGGGGACAGCCACGTAGACGACGCTGCGGTCACCGATCGCCTGCACCG
>CAYQQT010000066.1:0-11394 GCA_964419375.1 uncultured bacterium | reverse complement strand
CGGCATGGTGCCGCTCGCGCTCGGCAGCCAGACGGGCGGCTCCGTCATCCGGCCCGCGGCCTACTGCGGCGTGTACGGCTTCAAGCCCACGCGCGGGCTGATTCCGCGCCACGGGATGTTGACGCTCTCCCAGACGCTCGATCACGTGGGCCTCTTCGCGCGCAGCATCGAGGACATCGCGCTCCTCGCGGAGTCGCTCGCGGGTTACGACGAGCGCGACCCGCACTCGCGTCCACGCGCGCAGATCCCGTACGGGCAGGTGGCAGCGGAGGAGCCGCCGCTGCCGCCGATGTTCGCCTTCGTGAAGACGCCGCGCTGGGATGGAGTCGATGCCGACGCCAAGGAGGCGTTCGCCGAGCTCGTCGAGCACCTCGGCGAGCGCGTGGAGGAGCTGGACCTCTCGGCGGCCGAAGACGCCTTCGAGTGGCACCGGGTCATCATGGACGCCGAGATGGCGGTGAACCTGCGCCGCGAGTGGGACAAGGGCGCGGCCCAGCTCTCGCCGTCGCTGCGCGCCCGCCTTGCGCGCGGCCGCGAGGTGCGCGCCATCGACTACCTGCGCGCCCAGGCCGCCATCCCCCGGCTCAACGAGAGCTTCGAGGAGCTGTTCACCCAGCGCTACGACGCCATCATCACGCCCGCCGCGTCGGGCACCGCGCCCGCGGGCCTCGAGTCGACGGGCGAGCCGACCTTCAACACGCTGTGGACGCTGTGCGGCATGCCCGCGCTCAGCGTGCCGCTCATGCAGGGTGCGAACGGCCTGCCGCTGGGGGTGCAACTGGTGGGGAGGGCGCATGCGGACGGCAGGTTGCTGCGCACGGCGCGCTGGCTCGTGTCTCGGATCGCCGCGGGGTGATCCCGCACTCCGTCAGCTCCTCCTCGCGCCGTCACGCGCGCGGCGGTAGAATCGGTGGCGTCGATCGAGTGGCCCACCCCGTTCTGCCAGAAAGAGGAGGATGGTCATGCCGCGTTACGACTACTACTGCGACGCGTGCCGGAAGGAAGTCACCCTCACCATGTCGATGGCCGAGCACGAGAAAGCCGCCGCCGCTTGCCCGGAGTGCAAGGGGCGATCGCTGCGGCCACTCGTCGGAGCCTTTTTCGCGCAAACATCCAGAAAGTCCTGAAAGGAGTCCCGATGAAACTGCAGGGAAAGCGGATCGCGATCCTCGCCGAGAATATGTACCAGGAGATGGAGCTGTGGGTGCCGTATTACCGGCTGAAGGAGGAGGGCGCTGACGTGAAGGTCGTCGGCGCCGGGGGGGCGAAGTCCTACACCTCCAAGCACGGGTACCCGGTGAGCGTGGACGTGCAGGCCGACCAGGTGAAGGCGGTGGAGTTCGACGCCGTCATCGTGCCCGGCGGGTACGCGCCCGACATGATGCGGCGGCACGCGTCGATGGTGGGGCTGGTGCGCGAGGCCACGCAGCAGGGGAAGGTGGTCGCCGCCATCTGCCACGCGGGGTGGATGCTCGTGTCCGCGGGCGTACTCAATGGCCGCAAGGCGACGTCCTTCTTCTCCATCAAGGACGACCTCGTGGCGGCGGGCGCCAAGTGGGTGGACGAGGAAGTGGTCGTCGACGGAAACTTGATCACCTCGCGGAAGCCGGATGATCTGCCGGCCTTCTGCCGGGCGATCGTCACCGCGCTCGCGAAAGCGTAAGGCTCGATTACCTGGGGGGCCTCGAAGGGCCCCCCAATCCCCCCGCATTGGTCGGCAGCGCCCCGGCTTTGCCGGGCGCTGCCGTCATCGCTGCGCGGTGCGTGCGCCCACCTGGTAGCCCAGCCACAACACGCCCATCGTCAGGCCGGCGAGGACGGCGATTCCGGCCACGCGGGATAGCCCTGACAGGAGGGACAGCGTCGAGCTGGAGAGGCCGGCGAAGACGAGGGCGAGGACGGGGAGAACAGGGGCGCCGCATCCCATCACGCTGCAGGGTCCCGTCGAGAATCCGAGCACCCCCACCACGCCGCCGAGGATCCCTCCATGCCGCCCCGCCGCCAGTCGCCATCCGGTGCCGCTGCCCGCGCGCCGGCGCTCGAGCCAGAGCGCGACGAAGAGGCCCACGAGGACCGACATCGCCAGAAAGCGCAGGAGGTCCATCGTGTCCACGGCGAAGCCCCACTCGGGGGCGCCGTAGTCGCCGTCGGCGGAGAACCAGAAGAGCGCGACGCGGGAGAGGAAATCGAGCTTCTCCGACAGGGGCCGGCTCGAGGTCACGAACTCCGGCAGGCTCTTGAGCCAGGGGTTGAAGGCGAAGTAGGTCCACGGCTTGCGCGCCAGCGACAGGACCACGGGCGGCAGTATCACGTTGAGGCTGAAGACGGCCGCCGCCGCCAGCAGGGCCGCCCCCGGCCGCATGCGCAAAGCCCCTGTGATACCCCGCCACGTCGCTCTCACGTGCGCGCCTTCCTTGACACTGTCGTCGGCACCGTGTTACAGCCTGCTCACGCTGTAACATACCCCGTCCGCAGCTCCCGGTCCCCAACTCCATGGAGGGTTCGCCTATGACGCCTGAAGTCAACCGCAGGGATTTCCTCAGCACGCTCGGCGTCACCGTGGGTGGCGCGCTCACGGCATCCGCGGCGGCGGTCCCGATCATCGGGATCGCGCACGCCCAGGACAAGCCGAAGGGCAACATCCCGGATCAGCCGTTCAAGATCGGCCACATGACCTTCTTCACGGGCCCCGCCGCCGTTCTCGGCGAGCCCATGTACAAGGGCCAGCTTCTCGCGTCGGAGGAGATCAACGCCACCGGCGGCCTCCTCGGCAAGCGCAAGATCGAGATCCTCAAGGCGGACGAGAACGCGGGCACGGACGCCAACGTCAAGGAGATGCGGCGCCTGAAGCTCTCGGAGAAGATCGACTTCTTCTGCGGCATCACCTCCAGCGGCAACACGCCCGCGCTGGGGCCGGTGGCGGAGGAGCTGAAGCTGCTCACCATCTTCGTGGACGGGTGCACCGACTTCCTCTTCGACAAGGCGGTGCCGAACCCGCACTACATCTTCCGCCTCACCAACATGCAGTCGGCGGACGGCGTGACGGGCGCGGTGGCGGCGGCCATGACGTGGCCGAAGACGAAGAAGATCGCGCACATTCATCCCGATTACTCCTACGGCCGCAACGCCTTCGACCACTTCACCATCGTCATGAAGAAGATGCTGCCGAACGCGGAGAACGTCTCCGAGGGCTGGCCGAAGCTCGGCACCACGGACTTCAGCTCGCACATCACGAAGGCCATCGCTTCCAAGCCCGACCTCCTCGCCACCTCCGTGTGGGGCGGTGACTACGTGGCCTTCTACAAGCAGGCCATCCGCTACGGCCTCTTCGACAAGATGAAGGTGGCCTCGATGATCGCCTTCGGCGTGGCGCCGCACGCGATCGGCAAGGACCATCCGGAAGGCATCGTGGCGGGCGTGCACTCGAACTATCACTTCACGTACCCGGCCGGTGATCGGTGGCCGTACAACAAGACGTTCGTGGAGAAGTACCACAAGCGCTTCAGCGAGTACCCGAACTTCCAGGCCGAGGGCGGGTACACCACGACCTACATGCTGAAGCAGGCCATCGAGAAGGCGAACAAGCTCGCGGGCGGCTGGCCCGACGACGACGCGATCATCACGATGCTCGAGGGCATGATGATGGCGAGCCCGGCGGGGTACGTGTACATCCGGCCCGACAACCACCAGGGCTACAAGGACGCGGTCACCGGGTTCAGCAAGAACGTGCCCGAGTACCCGTTCCCGATCCTCGATCCCGAGCGCATCATCACCATTCCCATCCGCAACATCACGGCGCCTCCCGGCTGGCCGAAGGGTGAGCCGACCTCGACGTATACCTGGATCGACAAGACCTGGCCTCGGTCCAAGGCGTAGGACCGTCGCCGCGGCCGGGGAGCCCTGCTCCCCGGCCGCCGCTCGCTTCACGTCGCGCGGGACTCGCGCTCGCCGCCCTCCTCGCCGCCGTCGTGATGGTGGTGCGCGCGGACGCGGGCCACGAGATCACCTTCTATCCCTCGTACTACCCGCAGGAGATCAAGGTCGTCACGGCCTCGCCGGCGGCGGCGGCATCGCTGCTGCAGAAGAACACGCTGCACGCGTATGCCGGGCCCGATCCCTACCGGGAGCGCACGCCGCCCGCCCACGTCGCCCGCGTCGAGTCGCTGCGCGGCTACGTGGCGCTCACCTTCGCGCCTATGGGCGGGGGCGCGTTCGCGGAGGTGTCGCGGCGCTGCGCGGCGGCGGGGCGCGTGCTCAACGCGCTCTCCTCCGCGCGTGAGGAGTGGGTCTTCCACCCGTATCCCGTCACGCCGTACCACGACGACTACCTGCATCATTTCGATCTCGTCGAAGCCGCACAGAAGCGCGCGCGCATGGCACCGTCCCCCGGCGGCGGCGCCGCGCCGAGGATCGCGGCGAAGGCGCCCTTCGCGCAGGCGCTGCGCGACGCCGGCTTCACGGTGAGCGACGGGGGCGGCGATGCCACCCTGGAAGAAGTCGACCTGAGCGCGCTGCTCGCGCCGCGCGAGAGCGCGATGAACGGCTGGCGCGGACCGCCGTGGGTGAAGGAGGGCTGGTTCCACGCCTGGCTGCTCCAGGGGGGCGCCACCCTCGACGCGCGCGCCCGCGCAACGGTGGACGAGCTGGCGGCGCGCCGGCAATCGGCGGGAGCGAGCGGCGTGGCGGAGCGCATCAACCTCGAGCGCAAGCTGGTGGGCCTCCTCGGCGCCGGCTGCGAGCGCACGGTCGTCGGCTACACGCGCCGGCGGGAGGCGGTCAACGTGGAGTACTCCGAAGGCGTCGAGAACGTCGCGCACGATGCGCAGGCGGGCCTCGCGTCCGCGGCGTTCATCCGCACCGTGAAGCTGAAGGACTTTCCGTGGAACGGCTGGCTTCGGGTGGGCGCGGCGCCGTCGCCGGCGGCGTGGAATCCGATCGCCGGCTTCACCGATGCCACCGGACGCTTGCTGTGGGCCGCCGTCGGCGATCCCGCCCTCTTCCCGGACCCCGACAGCGCGCGCTGGGTGCCCAACCGCGTGCGGCCGGTGTCGGTGACGCCCGCCGCCGAGGTGCCCGCGGACGCGACGCTGAGGGCGGCGGGAGCAGCGGCCGGTACCAGAATCGTGTACCGCGTCCTCATGTCGACGTTCCACGACGGCACGCGGATGACGGTCGCCGACCTCATGTACCCGTACGCCTTCGCCTCGCGCTGGGGCGTGCGGGGCGGGCGCGTCTACGATCCCGCCGTCGACCGCGCCACCGCCACCCTGCGCGCGAGGCTGGCGGGCGTGAGGGTGGTGAAGGTCGACACGCAGCTGCGGGAGGTCGGCGACGTCACGATCATGTACGAGGTCCCCGAGGTGGAGGTCTATCTCACGGGCGCCGTCGACGCGCGGTACGCCGCCGTGGTGGCGCCGCCGTGGACGGTGGTGCCCTGGCAGCTCACCGTGCTCATGGAGGAGGCGGTGACGCGCGGCCTCGCCGCCTTCTCGGAGAGCGAGGCACGCCGGCGCCGCGTGCCGTGGATGGATCTCGTGCGCGATCCCAAGCTGATCGCCACGCTCGCCGGCCTCGCGCAGGAATTCGAGCGCCGCGCGTACGTGCCGCAGGCGCTCGCCGCGCTCGTCACGCCCGAGCAGGCCCGCCAGCGGTGGGGCGCGCTGCGCGCCTTCCACCGCGCACGGGGGCATTTCCTGGACACGAACGGCCCCTATCGAATGGAGCGGCCGGTGGGGGAGACGGTCACGCTTCCGGTTTACCGCGAGTTCACCTATCCTCTCGGCGTCGGCTCGTTCGACCAGTTCCCGATCCCGCTTCGCGCCTACGCGACGCGGGTGACCCGCCGCGGCGAGCGGGTGGAGGTGCAGGCGGAGGTGGAGACGATCACGAAGTTCGCGCGCTCCTACAAGGTCGTGCGCGAGCCCTTCCGTCCCGGCCCCGCCACCGAGCAGACGCGCGAGCCGCTCACGGCCCACTACGTGCTCGTGGGCGGCGCCGACGACGTCCTCGCCGCCGGCGCCTCGCGCCAGACCCAGGACGACCGCGTCGTGATCGCCCTTCCCGCCGGGCTGCCGCCGGGCGCGCACCGGCTGCACCTGGCGCTCTCGCTGAACGGCAATCTCGTCGCGCCCGAGGTGACGGTGGTGCCCTATCCCGTGGGTGACTGATGGACTTCCTGGCCATCCACATCCTGAACGCGCTCCTCTACGCCTCCGTCCTCTTCCTCATCGCGGGCGGGCTCAGCCTCATCTACGGCGTGATGCGCATCGTCAACCTCGCCCACGGCAACCTCTACGCCTTCGGCGCCTACGTGACCGCGTGGGCGGTCGGGCTCGTGGTCGCGCACGGTGCGCCCACGCCGCTGCTCTACCTCGTCCTGCCCGCGGGCGCGCTGGCGGCGGCGCTGCTGGGCGCCGTGCTGGAGCCGACGCTGCTGCGCCCCTTCTACAAGCGGGCGGAGGAGTACCAGCTGCTGGTGACCTTCGGCCTCCTCATGATCCTGGAGGACGTGATGCGGTTTCTGTGGGGGCCGTATCCGCTCTCGGCGAGCGCGCTGTGGGAAAACCTCGGCAGCGTGTCGATCAGCGGCTCCCTCTATCCCACCTACAACCTGCTCGTCATCGCCGTCGGTCTCCTCGCGGCCGTGTTTCTGTGGGCGTTCATCTACAAGACGCGCTTCGGGGTGGTGCTGCGCGCCACCTCGCAGGACATGCGCATGGCCTCCGCCCTCGGCGTCAACGTCAACCGCCTCTACGTGCAGGCGTTCACCATCGGCTGTTTCATGGCGGGGCTGGCGGGCGCCATCATCGTGCCGAGCCAGTCCGCCGTGCTCGGCATGGGTGTGGACGCGCTCGTGCTCGCCTTCATCGTGGTCGTCATCGGCGGCCTGGGCAGCCTCGAGGGCGCGCTCGTGGGCGCCGTCATCGTGGGCTTCGTGCGGGAGGCCGGCATCACCTTCTTCGCCGAGATCGAGCTGGCCGTCCTCTACCTCATCGCGGCGGGCGTTCTCCTCGTCCGGCCCGCCGGACTGTTCGGGCGGCCATGAGCGACATTGAGGATGGGGGCCCCGACATGGCCCCCATACCCCCCAACGCTCGGCAGCGCCCCGGCAAAGCCGTGGCGCTCCTCGGAGAGACGGTAGTCCGGTGAGCACCATCGCCCTCGGCCTCGAAGCCCGGTCGCCTGTCAGGAAGCTGGTGTGGGCGACGCCGGCGGTGGCGGTGCTGCTCGTGCTGCCGTACGTCGTGGACCAGTACCAGACCATCCTGCTCTCGTACGGGCTCGTGATGGCGATCGCGGCCCTCGGCTTCAACCTGCTGCTGGGCTACACGGGCCTGCTGTCGTTCGGCCACTCGGCGTACTTCGGCGTGGGCGCCTACTCGGTGGCCTTCATGGTGAAGTACTGGAAGGTGACCTCGATGGAGCTGTTCCTGCTCGGCGCCATCGCCGGCTCCGTGCTCATCACCGCCCTCTTCGGCTTCATGTGCGTGCGCTACACGCGCATCTTCTTCGGCATCCTCACCCTCGCCCTCTCCCAGGTGCTGTGGAGCCTCGCCTTCAAGTTCTTCTGGGTGACGGGGGGCACGGATGGGCTCCGGGTGCCGACGCCGATGCTCCTCGGCATGACCTCCGCCAAGGGCGACAAGATCGCGTTCCTCGCCCACAACTACTACTACTACGTCCTCGCCGTCTTCTTCGTGTGCGTGGCGGTGATGTGGGTGATCGTCAATTCCCCCTTCGGCAAGGCGCTGCAGGCGATCCGCGACAACGAGACCCGGGCGCAGTTCGTGGGCGTCCAGATCTGGCGCTACCGCTGGGTGGCGTTCCTCGTCTCCGGCGTCTTCACCGGCATCGCGGGCGCGCTGTGGGTGCCGCTCAACGGCCTCACCACGCCCGAGGTTCTCTACTGGCCCTTCTCGGGCGAGATCGTGTTCATGACGGTGCTGGGGGGCTTTCGGAATTTCGCGGGCCCGGTGGTGGGCGCCATCGTCTTCAACTACCTCAAGACGTACGCGGTGGGCTACACGGTGTACTGGCAGCTCGCGCTCGGCACCGTCCTCGTGGTGCTCGTGCTGTCGCTGCCCACGGGCATCATGGGGATGGCGCAGCGGCTCGTGGGCCGGTGGAGGAAGGCGTGAGCCTGCTCGTCACGAAGGATCTGGTGAAGTACTTCGGGGAGACGCACGCGGTCGATCACGTGGACTTCACCGTGCGCGAGGGCGAGGTGCTGGCGCTGATCGGCTCCAACGGCGCCGGCAAGACCACGCTCGTGAATCTCATCAGCGGGCAGTTTCCGCCCGACAGCGGCCAGATCCTCTTCCGCGGCGTCGACGTCACGCACTCCTCCGTGCACGGGCGCATCAAGGCGGGCATCGCGCGCAGCTTCCAGCTCGTCAACCTCTTCGACCAGCTCAGCGCCGTCGATAACGTCGCCCTCGCCGTCTTCTCGCGCGAGGGCAAGACGCGCAAGCTGTGGGTGCTGGCCGACCACGACAGCGCGGTGTGGCAGGAGGCGATGGAGGTGCTTCGGCTCTTCCACCTCGAGGGGCGGGCGGGGATGCTCGCGGGCGGGCTCTCGCAGGGCGAGCGCAAGCTGCTCGACGTGGCCATCGCCTACGCGCTGCGGCCCCGGCTGCTCTTCCTCGACGAGCCCACGAGCGGCGTGAGCACGCGGGAGAAGGCGCCCATCATGGACACCATCACCTCCGTGGTGCGCTCGGAGGGCATCTCGGCTGCCATCATCGAGCACGACATGGACGTCGTCTTCAGCTACTCCGACCGCATCGTGGCCATGCACCAGGGCGCCATCCTCGCCGACGGCCCCCCCGATGAGATCCGGAGGAACGAGGCCGTGATCACCAACCTCCTCGGCCGCGCCCCCGCCTCATGAGCGCAACCGGCGCGGTGGCGATGCTAGAGCTGGCGCGCGTGGACGCCAACCGCGGTCCGGCGCAGATCCTCCGCGGTGTCTCGCTGCGCGTGGGCGTCGGGGAAGCGGTGTGTCTCGTGGGGCGCAACGGCGCCGGAAAGACCACGACCATCGACAGCATCATGGGGCTGCTGCCCGTGCGCGCGGGGTCCATCACGTTCCAGGGCCGTGACATCACGCGGCTGCCCGCCCACGAGCGGGCGCGGCTGGGCATCGGCTATGCGCCCGAGGACACCGGGATCTTTCCCGACCTCAGCGTGGAGGAGAACTTCCAGATCACGGAATGGGTGGGGACGGGCGGACGCGCCCGACGCGGGGCGGAGGGCGAGGGCAGCGCGTTCAGCCTCTTTCCCGAGGTGCAGACGTTCCTCAAGCGCCGCGGGCTGCACCTGAGCGGCGGGCAGAAGAAGATGGTGGCCATCACGCGCGCCATGACGCAGTCGCCCGCCGTCCTCCTTCTCGACGAGCCCTTCGAGGGGCTGGCGCCGGTCATCGTCACGCGCTTCATCGAGGCCGTGCGCGCCATCAAGGCGATGGGCATCTCGGTGCTCATCGCGGAGTCGAACGTCACCAACGCGAGCCGGGTCGCCGACCGGCTGTACGCGATCGATCGCGGCGAGATCATCTACGAGGGCGACCCCCGCCGCGTCCTCGACAACGAGGAGGTCATGAAGACGATCCGCGGCTGACCTGCTAAAATCGTCGGGAATGATCGTCCTTGGCATCACCGAAACACATTGCGCGACGGCGGCGATCCTCAAGGACGGCGCCGTCGTCGGGTGCGCCTCCGAAGAGCGGTTCTCACGGCTCAAGAACGACGCCGGCTATCCGCGCCGGGCCATCGACGCCCTCCTGCGCGAGTGCCGCATCGCGCCCTCGGAGATCGATCTCGTCGCCCTCGCGGGCTCGCACGCCTACGCGCGGGAGTGGATGAACCGCGTCCTCCACGACGCCGCCTACGCGCGCGAGTACTACGGCGTGCGGATCGAGGAGCCCGCGCGCGGCTTCGGCAAGCGGGTGCGCAAGCTGGGCGCGCGCCTCGGGATCGTCGACCGCGCCCTCGGCAAGTTCGAGGTGGAGGAATCCGAGCGGCGTTCGACCATCACGCGGCACCTCGGGCTCGGCAACGACCGCATCGTGGCCCTCGACCACCACGCCTGTCACGCCGCCGCCGCCTACTTCGGCTCGCCCTTCCGCGGTGCCCCCGCCCTCGTCCTCACCAACGACAACTCCGGCGACGGCCTGTGCGCCACCGTGTCGACCGCGCAGGCGGCCACCCTCACGCGGCGGGAGGCCACGCCGAGCGCGCCGGGCTCCCTCGGCTCCTTCTACTCCTTCGTGACGCTCCTGCTCGGCATGAAGTTCGGCGAGCACGAGTACAAGGTGATGGGCCTCGCCCCCTACGCGCCCGCACGCGCCGCCGACCGCGCGGAAGCGGTGCTGCGGGAGGTGTTCGGCCTCGCGGGGGTTACGCCCGCGCGCTTCGAGTGGAAACGGCGCGGCCCGCGCTACCGCGTGCTCCTGGAGGCCACGCTCGGCCAGCGCTTCGACGCCATTGCCGCGGGCGCGCAGCGGATCGTGGAGGACGCGCTCGGGCGCTGGGCGCAGGGCGCGCACGAGCGCCACGGGGGCGAGCGCCTCGCCCTCGGCGGCGGCGTCTTCATGAATGTGAAGGCCAACATGCTCCTCGCCGCGCAGGAATGGGTGCGCGAGATCTTCGTGTTTCCGTCGTGCGGCGACGAGTCGAACGCGGTGGGCGCCGCGTACCTCGGCTACGTCGATCTCTGCGCGCGGGCAGGGGTGTCCGCGACGCCGCAGCCCTTCGGCCCCGCCTACCTGGGTCCCGCGCTCGACCCCGCCGACATCGAGACCGTCATCCGCAAGCGTGACCTCGCGGGACGCTTCAAGGTGCGGGAGCACGAGGAGGTGGAGGCGCGCATCGCCGATCTCCTCGTCTCCGACGGCGTGGTGGCGCGCTGCGCGGGGCGGATGGAGTTCGGCGCCCGCGCGCTCGGCAACCGGTCCATTCTCGCCAACCCGTCCGACCACCGCGTGGTGACCATCATCAACACGATGATCAAGAACCGAGACTTCTGGATGCCCTTCGCCCCCAGCATCCTGCGCGAGCGCGAGGCGGACTACATCGTCAATCCCAAGGGGCTGTCGTCGCCCTACATGATGCTCGCGTTCCCTACCAACCCCGCGCGGCGCGACCAGATCGTGGCCGCCGTGCATCCTCAAGATGGTACCGCGCGCGCGCACCTCGTGGACGAGGCGTGGAACCCCGGCTATCACCGCCTCCTCCGTGAGTTCGAATCGCGGACCGGCATCGGCGCCGTGCTGAACACGTCCTTCAACCTGCATGGCGAGCCGCTGGTGTGCTCGCCGGATGATGCGATCGACACCTTCGAGCGCTCGGGACTGCCGCATCTGGCGCTCGGGCGGTGGATCATCTCGAAGAAGTA
>CAYQQT010000065.1:0-11414 GCA_964419375.1 uncultured bacterium | reverse complement strand
GCCATGGCGGCGGCGCTGCGCCGGGCCGTCGCCGGCGGCCGCCTCGCCAACGTCGATGTCGTCGAGGCCGCCTGGGGCGAGCGGCCTCTTGCCGCGCACGACGTCATCGTGTGCGCCCACGTGGGGCCGCTTCTCCGCCGTGGCTCGTCGTTCCTGGCCGGGGTGGGCCGGCTCGCCCGACGTGCAGTGGTGCTCGTGTGCGACGCTCCCGGAGGGGACGACAAGTTTTTCTTCCCCGAGCTCTATCCTCTTCTCCTCGGTCGGACGTATTCGCGCTCGTGCGGGCACACCGAGACGCTGGAGGCCGTCCGTGCGCTGGGCGTGAAACCCACCGTCACGCCCATCGCGTATCGCTCGGATCAACCGTTCGACTCTCTCGAGGAGGCGTGCGACTTCTGGATGGCCTACATGCGTCTGGAGGGGGAGTCGCCGCGCGCTTTTCTGCGCGACTTTCTCGGCCCGCGGCTGCGTCGTGACGGCGCCGGGTGGCTGGCGCCCTTCCGCAAGCGCGCCGTCGTCATCGCCTGGAACATCTGAGCCCGATGGTGGATCAGCCCGAGCCGCCCGGTCCTCGGGAGGTACCGTGCATCACGGTCACGAGACAATCTGCGGCGCCCTGCAGAAGGCTCTTGCCACGAGCTTATATAAGAATATATGATTGCACGCTGTGATCGGTAAGTCATCGCCCTCGGGGTCACTGCAGACGTTCAAAGCGGAGTTCTTCAAGGCGCTCGGTCATCCGGTCCGTATTCGTATTCTCGAGATCCTCATCGGTGGCGAGCGGAGTGTGCAGGACCTGCAGGAAGCCCTCGATCTCGATCAGCCGATTGTTTCGCAGCACCTCGCCATGCTGAGGGCGAAGAACATCGTGAAGGCGCGAAAGGAGGGCACGACGGTCTGGTATACGGTCCGCGGCGCGTTGATCGGCGAGCTGTTATCAATCGCGCGCCGGGTGTTCGATAGCCAGCTCAACGACAGCCAGACGATGCTCCGGGAGTTGCGTCGCGAAGGACGTCGCCGCTAGTGCGCCTCTTCTCCAAAATCCTAAAGACCGGCCTCGCGACGGAGCCGCTGACGGCGGACGGTCATGAGGTCGTGCACCTCCTCCATGAAGTGGATGCGCGGGCTCGCCGTCTGTTCGGGCGCGCGCTGGCCATTCGGGAGGTGGACGCGGGGTCGTGCAACGGCTGCGAGCTCGAGATCACGGGTCTCACGAGCCCCGTGTACGACAGCGAGCGTTTCGGCGTCCACTTCGTCGCCTCCCCCCGTCACGCCGACATGCTCCTCGTCACCGGCCCCGTGACTCGGAACATGGCCGTGCCGCTCCTGAAAACCTACGAGGCCACGCCCGCTCCGAAACTGGTGGTGGCCGTCGGAGACTGCGCACGGACGTGCGGCGTATTCAAGGGCAGTTACGCCATCATAGGCAGCGTCGATAAGATCATTCCGGTCGACGCCTTCGTCGACGGATGTCCACCGGAGCCGGCCGAGATTCTCCGCGGAATTCTCGCCGCCGTCGGTCGTCGATGATCGTGCTGTTCGCTCTCATGGTGGCCGGCTACGCGTTCGGTGCGGGGGCCGCGGTGCTGGCGCCGAATGACGGTGCCGCGCGCCGCTGGACCGCCGCCGGCGCGGTGGTGGGCGGTGGCGCGTCACTCGCTGTGGCGGCCGGGGTCTTCGCCGTCGGAGCCCCTCTCGCTGTGGACATACCGGCGTTTCTGTCCATTGCGGACGGCCTCGCATTCCGGCTGGATCCGCTGGGCGCGTTCTTTCTGGTGCTTGTCGGACTCGTTGCGGTGCCGTGTGCCATCTACGGCGTCGGCTACTCTCGGCCTTACGAAGGCCGCTATTCGCTCCGCTTCCTGGGCGTCATGTTGAACCTCTTCCTGCTCACCATGAGCCTGGTCCCGTGCGCGAGCAACGTGTTGACGTTCCTCCTGATGTGGGAAGGCATGTCGCTCACGTCGTACTTCCTGGTCATGACGGAGACGAACGAGCCGGATACGGTTGAGGCGGGTGGCTGGTACATCGCGATGACACACGGCGGACTGGCGCTCGTGCTGGCGGCCTTTCTGCTCCTCGCCGGTGGCGCGGCGACGACCGCCTTCGCCGACCTCCGGGCGGCGGCGGCGGCGCTGTCGCCGACCACGCGCAACGCCGTCTTCCTTCTCGCGGTGCTCGGGTTTGGTTCCAAGGCCGGAGTCATGCCGCTGCACGTGTGGCTTCCGCGCGCCCATCCCGCCGCACCGAGCCATGTCTCGGCCCTGATGTCGGGCGTGATGATCAAGCTCGGCGTGTACGGGCTCCTGCGCATCGGCCTCGACGTGCTCGGTGGAGGCCCGGCGTGGTGGGGGGCACTGTTGATCGTCGTGGGCGGGCTCTCGGCCGTGCTCGGGGTGCTTTATGCGTTGATGGAAAACGACCTCAAGCGGCTCCTTGCGTACTCGAGCGTCGAGAACATCGGGCTCGTTTTCATTGGTGTCGGTACCGGCTTCCTCTTCCTGAGCCTCGGGGCGCCCGCCCCGGCAACGCTTGCGGTGACCGCCGCGCTCTACCACGCGCTCAACCACGCCGCATTCAAGGGCTTGCTGTTCCTGGGAGCGGGGTCAGTGCTCCATGCCACCCACACCCGCGATATGAACGGGTTGGGCGGTCTTATCCGCCGGCTTCCATGGACCGCCTTCTTCTTCCTCACTGGATCGTTGGCGATCGCCGGGCTGCCTCCGTTGAACGGCTTCGTCAGCGAATGGCTGCTGTTTCAGGCCTTGCTGCCGGGCATCGGCAGTCCGGCCCCGCTCGTGGCGCCGCTCATGACGCTCGCAGTGGGGGCGGTTGCCCTCACCGGAGGCCTCGCCGCGGCGGGCTTTGTGAAGGCGTTCGGGATCACGTTCCTGGCCATTCCGAGGTCGGCGGCCGCCGAGCGTGGTCACGAGGCTCCGCTCTCGATGCGAATCGGAATGGGAGTCCTCGCGGTCGCATGCGCCGGTCTCGGGCTGGCCGCTGTGCCCGTCATGTCGGCCCTCGGCGCCGTCGTTGCAGGCCACGCGGGACTTCCGGAATCAACCGTGCCGCTCGGCGAGGGCCTTTCGCTTTCTCTGCGCTCGGGCTTCGGGCAGATGTCCCCGGTGCTCGTGACCTTGGGGCTGGTCGCCGTCACCACCGGAGTCTGGGCTGGACTCCGGCTTTCGGGTGTTGGACGGCGACTCCGTGTGCACGAGACGTGGGGGTGCGGCCGGGTCGTCCAGACGCCGCGGATGGAATATACGTCGACCGCCTTCGCGGAACCCTTACGCCGGATATTCGCGGAGCTCTATCGGCCGACCAAGGATCTGTCTATCGATTTCCATCCGGAGTCGAGGTACTTCGTGCAGTCGATCGAGTACCGGAGCGAGATCGTGCCGTGGTTCGAACGGTACCTCTACGCTCCGATGATCAACGCCGTGAGACGGTGGGGAATGCGCGCCCGCGCCCTCCAGTCGGGCTCCGTGCATGCGTACCTCACGTACCTGGTGATCGCGCTGCTGGGACTGCTCACGATGCTCCTCGTGCGAGGCGCGTGAGATGGCTCACGATCAGTTTCTGCTCCTGGTGATTCTCACCGTATATCCGACGGGCGCCGTCGCCGCGCTCGTGACCAGTGGGACCGCCGGACGTGGAATCGTGGCCGCGTGCGCTGTCGTTGGCGCCGTATCGGGGATGGTGCTGGGAGCTCTCTGTCTTGCCGGTGAGCTTACTCCGACCTTTTCCGCCTCGTTCCTCCCGCTGACCGACTTCGCGCTCCGCATCGATGGCCTGAGCGCATTCTTCCTCATCGTCATCGGCGTGGTCGGCGGCGCCGCGGCCGTGTACGGATTCGGCTACTCCGCGGCGTACGAAGGGCGTTACTCCCTGCGGCTCCTCGGCGCGATGCTCAACGTCCTCCTCCTCTCTCTGAGCGTGCAGGTGATGGCCGACAACGCACTGACGTTCCTCATGGCCTGGGAGGCCATGTCGCTCTCGGTCTACCTCATGGTGCTGACGGAGCACGATCGGCCGGGGACGATCACCGCCGCGCGCTGGTACATCGCCATGACGCACGCGGCCTTCGCCGCGCTCGTCGCGATGTTTCTCCTGATGTCTGCCGCCGATCTCACGACTTCCTTTGCCACGATGCGAGCAGCTTCGCTGACTCCCGGCGTCCGGGATGCGGCCTTCGCGCTGGCGCTCTTCGGCTTTGGGGCCAAGGCGGGTATCGTCCCGGTGCACGTCTGGCTGCCGATGGCGCATCCTGTCGCGCCGAGCCACGTGTCGGCGCTGATGTCCGGGGTCGTGATCAAGATGGGCGTCTATGGCGTGCTGCGTGTCATCGTCGACCTTCTCGGAGGCGGGCCCGCGTGGTGGGGCGGCCTCGTCCTCGGCCTTGGTACGGTGTCGGCGCTGCTCGGGGTGCTCTATGCCTTGATGGAGCACGATCTCAAGCGGCTGCTCGCGTTTCACTCCGTCGAGAACATCGGCATCATCTTCATCGGGATAGGGGCGGGCCTCATGTTCCACAGCTTCGGCCTTCCGACACTGGCCGCGCTCGGGCTCGTGGGTGGCCTGTATCACACGATCAACCACGCCTGCTTCAAGGCACTGCTGTTCATGGGGGCGGGGTCCGTGCTCCACGCCATCGGCACTCGCAACATGGAAGAGATGGGCGGCCTCATCAAGCGGATGCCTCGCACCGCCTTCTTCTTCCTCGTCGGAGCCTGCGCGATATCGGGACTGCCGCCGCTCAACGGCTTCGTCTCCGAATGGCTGGTGTTCCAGGCTCTTCTCGGCGGCTCGGCAATCCCTGAGCCCGAGGTGGCCCTCATCATGGCCATCGCCGTCGCCATGCTGGCGCTGACGAGCGGTCTCGCGGCCGCCTGCTTCGTCAAAGCGTTCGGGATTTCGTTCCTGGCCATTCCGCGCTCTCGGGAGGCCGAGCACGCGCACGAGGCTCCGATGTCGATGCAAGTCGGTATGGCTGCGCTGGCGCTGCCATGCGTGGTGCTCGGCCTGGCACCGTCATTTTTCGTGCGGGTCATGGGCGCCGCGCTCCCCGGGGCAGACCGATTTGCTGCGGCTGACCTCACGTTCACCCTCGCGCTCCCACTGCGCATCCCGGGCGCTGTGGGAGAGATGTCCCCGCCGCTTCTGGCGCTCGGGCTCCTGCTCGTCCTGGTGCTGATCCCGGTGGGGTTCCGGCTGGGAGGCGTCGATCGCCGCCTTCGGGTCGGCGATACGTGGGGCTGTGGCCGTATCGGCCAGACCCCACGCATGGAATACACCGCGACGGCGTTCGCGGAGCCGTTGCGGCGCGTCTTCGCCGAGCTCTATCGGCCGACCAAAGATCTGTCCATCGACTTCCATCCCGCGTCGAAATACTTCGTGCAGTCGATCGGGTACCGAAGCGAGATCCACCCGTGGTTCGAGCGGGTTCTGTACGACCCGCTGTTGACCATGCTTCGGAGCATGGCCACGTGGGCCCGTCGACTCCAGGGCGGATCGTTGCACCTCTACTTGATGTACATGGCCCTGGCGCTGCTGGTGATGCTGACGGTCGCGAGGTGGTGGCGATGATCGGGTACGTGGTCCAGGTGGCCCAGGCGGCTCTGGCGCTGTTGCTGGCGCCGGGTCTCGTGGGGCTCGTGCGCGCGATGAAGGCGCGGCTGCAGAACCGCCGGGGCGCGCCGGTGTGGCAGCCGTACTTTGAGCTCTGGAAGCTCTTCCAAAAAGAGGTCGTGATCTCCAACAACGCCTCGTGGCTGTTCCGGGCCGCTCCCTTCATCGTGTTCTCGAGCGTCGTCGCGGCGAGTTTCCTCGTGCCGATCCTCGCGGTACCGCTTCCGTTCGACGCCATCGGCGACCTGCTCGTCGTCGTCTATCTCCTCCTCCTCGGCACGTTCTTCCTGTCGCTCGCCGGCCTCGATCCTGGCTCGGCGTTCGGCGGGATGGGGGCCAGCCGTGAGATGACCATCGCGGCTCTCGCGGAACCGACCATCGCGCTGGCGATCTTCGCGCTCGCCCTCAGCGCCGGGTCCACGAACCTCGGTCAGATCGTGGCCCGTACCATGACCGATCCCGCGTCGGCTCTGAGCCCCGGCCATCTGCTCGCCTTCGGCGCGCTCTTCATCGTGACGCTCGCGGAAACCGGACGGCTGCCCGTCGACAACCCGGCCACCCACCTCGAGCTGACGATGATCCACGAGGCCATGGTGCTGGAGTATTCGGGCCGCTATCTCGCGCTCATCGAGTGGGCGGCCGCGGTGAAGCTGCTGATCTTCTTCTCGCTGCTCGGAAACCTGTTCGTACCGGCGGGGGTCTCGATGACCCTGACGCCCGTGACGCTGGTGGTGGCGGTGCTGAGTCTGCTCGTGAAGTTCGTCGTTCTGGCGGGCGCCGTGGCCGTCCTCGAGACACGGATCGCGAAGCTGCGACTGTTCCGGGTGCCGGAGCTGCTGAGCGTGTCCTTCGTCCTTGCGCTGCTCGCCGTCACGTCTTCCTTTCTGGTGAAGTAACGATGAATACCCTCTTTTCCCAGATATCCGTCCTCCTCTCCAGCCTCGCGCTGATTTTCGGACTCATCTTGCTGTGGCGGCGGAGCCTCACCGCCTACGTCACCGCCTTCGCGTGGCAGTCTCTCGTCCTCTCGGTGCTCATGGCCGTCGTGGGCTACTTCGGGAACGACTCCGAGCTCTATTGGGTCGCTGCGGCGCTCTTCGTCGTGAAGGTCATCGTGATCCCACGTCTCCTCACACGCATGCAGCGGCGCTTCTCGGCGGATCGTGAGCTCGAACCCTACGTCAACACGGCGACGTCGTTGGTGGTCGCCGGCCTGCTCGTGCTGTTCGGCTATGCGATCACGCGGCCACTCGTGGCGCTGAGCGAGCTCCCGACGCGGGCGGGCATGCCCCTCGCCATGGGTTTGGTGCTCGTGAGCCTGTTCGTGGTGATCAGCCGGAAGAAGGCGCTCACCCAGATCGTCGGCTTTCTCATGCTGGAGAACGGGATCGCTCTGCTCGCCGTCCTCGGGACCTACGGGATCCCCCTCATCGTCGAGCTCGGCGTCTTCCTCGACGTCCTCATGGGCTTCCTCGTCATGCAGATCTTCGTCTACCAGATCCATGAGACCTTCGAGAGCATCGACGTGGAACAGCTCAACCGGCTGAGGCACTGAGCGGCGCGTGGGCACGTTCGCGATGCTCCTTGGACCGCCGCTGCTGGGGGCGCTGCTGGCCCTGGTGGTGAGACCCTACCGGCACGTCGTCGGATGGGCGAACGCCCTGCTCTCGCTGGTGTCTCTCGGCGCCGCGCTCGGCCTGTGGCGCTACGTCCTTGCCGGCGAGGTGCTGACGTCGGGGCCGCGCGAGTTCCTGAGAGCCGACGCGCTGTCGACCCTGCTCGCGTTCTGCGTGAGCGTGGTGGGGGCGCTCGCGGCCTGGCTCGGTCCGGGGATGGGCGGCGATGACGGCTACGACGGCGCGCAGGCCCGGCGCTTCCGCATTTTCGGCAACCTGTTCACGTTCACGATGTTGTTCGCCGTGACGTCGAACAACGTCGGGTTCATGTGGATCGCGATCGAGGCGACCACGATCACGTCGGCGATGCTCATCCCCCTTCACGTGACGAAGGCTTCGGTCGAGGCCTCGTGGAAGTACATTCTGATCGGATCGATCGGCATCGCGCTGGCGTTCGCGGGGACGGTGCTGGCCTACTTCGACTTCGTCACCGTGGCGGGCCGGCAGGAGGACGCGTTGAACTGGACGGTGCTGATGGCCTCGTCGCCGCATCTGCACCCCCCGGTCATCCAGCTCGCCTTCGTCTTCATCCTGATCGGGTACGGGACGAAGGCGGGGCTCGCGCCCATGCACACGTGGCTGCCCGACGCCCATTCGGAGGCGCCGGCGCCACTGTCCGCGATGATGTCGGGCGTGCTGCTCGCGGTCGCGCTCTACGCGGTGATCCGATGGGAGGCCGTCGTGAACGCGGCCGTGGGGACGGAGTTCACCGACGGCCTGTTCCTCGTGCTCGGGGTGCTCTCCATCGTCATCGCGGCCTTCAGCCTGGTCGTCCAGCGGAACTACAAGCGCATGCTGGCATACTCCAGCGTCGAGCACACGGGGCTCATGTGCGTGGGGCTGGCGCTGGGGCCTCTCGGGACCTTTGCCGCGATGCTGCACCTGCTCAACCACACGCTGGCGAAGTCGATGATGTTCTTCCTCGCCGGGCGCGTGCTGCACCGGTACGGGACTACGGAGATCGGCCGGGTGTCCGGCCTCCTCACGACCATGCCGTGGACGGGCGGCTTGTTCGCGGCGGGGATGCTGGCCGTCATCGGACTGCCGCCCTTCGGCCTCTTCATGTCGGAGTTCGCGCTCTTCCGTGCAGGGTTCGTGGCAGGCCGTCCGTGGCTCATGGGTCTCGTGTTGGCGCTACTCACGGTGGCTTTCGTGTCGATGATCGGTCATTTGAACCGGATGCTCTATGGCGCGCCGCCGGCGGATACCCCCGTGGGGGAGGGGAACGCGTGGCCGCTGGTCCCGCTCGGGATGTGCATCGCGGCGCTGGTCGTCCTCGGAGTGACCCTTCCGGCGCCGCTCCGGACGCTCCTCGAGCGCATCGTGGAGATCGCGGGACGATGACGGCGATGACACGCATGCCGGAGCTCATGCAGGCGTTCGCCGAGCAGCCCGAGGCGATGCGCCCAGCGGACGTCCGCGTGGTGCGGAACAACGAGCTCCACTGCTCGATTCGCCCGGCCGCTGTCCCGGCCCTCGCACGCCTTCTCCGGACGGCCTTCGGCGCCGAGCTGGTGTTCATGGCGGCCGCCGACCGGCGCGCCGACGGAGCCGCCTTTGAGGTGAACTATCTGTTCACCCCCGGGCGAGAGGACTGGTTCCTCCACGCCTCGGCCGCCGTGCCTGCAGACGCTCCAGCGCTCAGCTCGCTCGCCACCTTTCATTATCCGGCCTCACGATTCGAGCGGGAGATCTACGACCTCTTCGGCATCACCGCCCACGGTCACCCCGATCCGCGACCGCTCGTCCGCCACGGCTTCTGGCCGGCGGACTACTTCCCGCTTCGCAAGGATGCCGTCCCGCGGGAGTTCAGCGACGACGGCCGATCCTTTCCCTTCACCCAGGTGGGCGGGGAGGGCGTGTACGAGATCCCCGTCGGGCCCGTGCACGCTGGGATCATCGAGCCGGGCCACTTCCGATTCAGTGTGGTGGGCGAGACGATCATCGACATGAAGTCACGGTTGTACTTCACTCACAAGGGCACCGAGAAGCTCTTCGAGGGGCGCGAGCCCGCCGCCGGTGTCGAGCTGGCCGAGCGCATCTCCGGCGATACCACGGTGGGTCATTCTCTGGCGTTCTGCCAGGCGCTCGAGGCGGCCACCGGAGTCGAGGTCCCGGAGCGAGCCAAATACGTTCGCGTCATCCTTCTCGAGATGGAGCGCCTCTACAACCACATCGGCGATTTCGGTGCGATCGCGAACGACACGGGCTACGCGGTGGCGCACTCACACTGCTTCCGTATTCGCGAGCGGCTGCTGCGCCTCAACAAGCGACTCACGGGTAACCGGCTGCTCCGCGGCGGCATCGTTCCGGGGGGAGTGGGGGCGGACCTCCCGCAGGGCCTGGATCTACCCGCCGAGGTGGAAGCGGCCCTCAGCGACTTCGAAGAGATCGTCGGACTGACCCTCGAGAACACACTCGTCCTGGACCGCCTCGACGGGGCCGGCCGACTGACGACCCCGACGGCTCGCGACCACGGCGTCCTCGGCTACGTCGCGCGAGGCTCGGGCATCGATACGGACGTACGCCGAGACCATCCCTTCGCCGCCTACGGTCGCCTGTCGTTTCGGGTTCCGGTCTTCGAGTCAGGGGATGTGAAGGCGAGGACACTCGCGCGGGTGGAAGAGGCGCGCGAATCGGTCAAGCTGATACGGCAGGCGGTGAGCCAACTGCCGGCGGGGCCGCTCTCGGTGCCGTTGCCCGCCCTTCCCGCATTTGCCCCGGCGTTTTCGGTGGTGGAAGGCTGGCGGGGAGCCATCATTCACTGGGTCATGGGCGGCCGCGACGGCCGGCTCTATCGCGTGAAGGTCATGGACCCGTCGTTCTTGAACTGGCGTCCGCTCTCGTACGCCCTGCTCAAGAACATCGTCCCGGACTTTCCCCTCTGCAACAAATCCTTCAACCAGTCCTATTCGGGTAATGATCTGTAGCAGGCGGGCTTAGCTCGCGGCGGATCGTGGCACTGAGGGCACGTCACGCCGCCTTCCTACCGCTGAATCAGGGCTCCAGAGTCCGGGCGGCGGTCAGGATCTCGACCGGGCCCGGAAATCTCGCGAGATCGGCCACCCCGTGCTGGGCTTCGATGGTGGTCCATCGCACGGTCCCGTCGCGATCGATGAGGAAGTGGCCCCCGAGCTGGGTGCCGTACACGTTGAACACCTCTTCATCCACCTGGGTGAGGACGAAGCCGTCCTTGGCGTTCAGGGCCGAGTTCGCCTCCATGGGATGCATGGGGCCCGGCAGCTCGCCGGTCGGATTGATGCGCGCGGCCGCGAACGACGCGTCCGGCACGACGGACGGCACGCCGAAGGCCTGGTGCGTGCGTGCCTCGGGGTCGGCGAGCAGCACTACGCGCACGGGATGGTAGCGGAAGTACAGCTCGGCCCGCTGCCGCGGCGTGTTCACGACGGCCACGATCGTGATGTCCATGCCGGCCAGCGTGTCGTGCATGCCCGAGAGCTGGAAAATCTGCCGCCGGCAGAACGGGCAGTGAAGGCCTCGGAAGAGGCCGAGCAGCACCGCGCTCTTGCCGCGATAGTCGGCCAGGGAGACGTTGCCGTCCCCCGTGACCGCGGGCAGCGTGAACTCGGGCGCCCGGTCGCCCGGGCGCAGCGCGTGAAGCGTGCTCACGAGGTCAGTGTACCCCCGGTTTCAGACCGCCCCGCCGGCTGACGCCTCGCTGCTTCACGCCACCCGGGGCTTCGGCTTGCAGGGTGCACGCCGCGATGTCGGCGGGCGCCGGTCGTTGCGCGTGGGCGAAGCCACCGCGGTTGTCGTCATCGATCCCGATGACGCGGGGCCCGGGCGTCCCCGTCCGTCGCCGTTGCTCGCGCATGTACTGCTGCTCCAAGGCCTTCCCGGTGTGCCAGTCGAGCCTCAGCTCCTTCGCCACATCCCGGATCGGGGAGGCCCGACAGCGCCGCCCGACGTAGAAGGCGAAGCGCTTCGTGTAGAAGGGATTGTCCGCCAGAAACGCGAGCGGCTTCTGCTTCACCTTGCCACAGCGCCGACAGGCCACGCGCTTGCGGTCGTTCCACCCGCGCTGCACCCGGCCGCAGGTCCCGCACGCCGTTTTTTTGACCGCCGGGTGAGGGTGTGATGCGGGCGTGG
>CAYQQT010000064.1:9438-11428 GCA_964419375.1 uncultured bacterium | reverse complement strand
CGGCTTTGCCGGGGCGCTGCCGAGCGTAAGGGGGGCTTGGGGGGCCCGTCGAGGCCCCCCATCTCAATCAATCCCACCCCGACGCCACCCGCCGCCATGCACGCTCACCCCTCATGAATAATCCGGGCTAGAGCGCGGCGAGGGCGGAGTTCGGCAGGTCGGTGATGAACATGTGGCCGGGGCTGTGCGTGATCATGAAGGGCGGCTTGCTGGCGAGGGCGACCGCCTGCGGCGTCACCCCGCACGCCCAGAACACGGGCACGTCGCCCGGCTTGAACGGCTGCGCGTCGCCCCAGTCCGGCTTCGTGATGTCCTTGATGCCGAGCTGCGCGGGATCGCCGATGTGCACGGGCGCGCCGTGCGCGCTGGGAAAGCGCGCGCTCGCCGTCACCGCCTTCGAGAGCTGCGCGGACGGGATGGGCCGCATCGAGACCACCATGGGGCCGTGGAACACGCCCGCACGGCGCGTGTCCACCGACGTCTTCCACATGGCGACGTTCTTGCCGTTGTCGACGTGCCAGAGCTTGATGCCGGCCTCGAGCAGCGCCCACTCGAAGGTGAAGGAGCAGCCGAGCAGGAAGGCGACGAGGTCGTCACGCCAGTAGGGGGTGACATCCGTCACCTCGTCCGCGAGCACGCCGTCCTTGTAAATGCGATAACGCGGCAAGTCGGTGCGCAGGTCGGCGCCGGGCGCCACCCCCACCGGCTCCGGCGAGCCCACCTCCGTCACCTCGATGAGCGGGCAGGCGCGCGGATTGCGCTGGCAGAAGAGCAGGAAGTCGTAGGCGTTGTCCTTCGGGAGCACCGCGAGGTTGGCCTGCACGTGGCCCTCGCCCAGGCCCGCGGTGACGCCGCTCAGCTTGCCGCTCCGGATCTCCGCGCGAATCTCTCTCGGGTGCCGCGTGTCGATCGCCATGGTCGCTATTCTACTTGAGGTGCCCGAGGCGCGGCCACAAGTCGGCGTTGGCGAGCACGTGCGGTTTCTGCCCGCGCAGCACGCGCAGCATCTCGGAGGTGACCATCATGCCGATGGCCCGGTGCGCCTCCTCCGTGACGCCGGCGATGTGCGAGGTGCACACCACGTTGTCGAGATTGAGCAGTGGGTTGTCCGCGCCCACCGGCTCCTGCTCGAAGACATCGAGGCCGGCGGCGGCCAGCTTGCCGCGCGTGAGCGCTTCGAAGAGCGCGTGCTCCTGCTGCACGGGCCCGCGCGAGGTGTTCACGAAGATGGCGCCGGGCTTCATGAGGCCGAGGGTGCGCTCGTTGATCATGCCGCGCGTCTCGGGCGTGAGCGGCGTGTGGCAGGTGAGCACGTCCACCTGCGGCAGCAGCTCCTCCAGGCTCTTCACCGGCTCCACGCCGCGCCGCCGCAGCTCCTCGTCCGCCACGTAGGGGTCGTAGCCGAGCACCTTCATGCCGAATCCCTGCCCCGCGATCTTCGCCACGATGCGGCCGATGTTGCCGACGCCGATGATGCCGAGCGTCTTGCCGTTGACCTCGCGCACGCCCGCCGAGCGCCGCGGGCCCCACTCCGCCCGGCGCGTCGTGGCGTCCACCTGCCGCGTCTTCTTCGCGCAGTTCAGCATGAGCATGATGGCGTGCTCGGCCACCGACTGCGAGTTGGAGCCGGGCGCGTGCACGACGGCGATGCCGAGGCGCGTGGCGGCGGGCAGGTCCACGGTGTCGAGGCCGGCGCCGTAGCGGCCGACCACCTTCAGCTTCCTGCAGGACGCCATAAGGCTCTCCGTACACGCGGGACGGATTCGGAAGAGAATACCGTCCGCGTCCGTCGCGGTCGTCGCCATGCCCGCTTCTGTCGGGTCGTCGGTGATCTCCACGCGGGCGCCGGTCTCGAGGTTGGCCACGGCGTCGGGGTGAATGGCACCCGCGATCACGACGAAGGGACGAGACTCAGCCATGCAGCGATCTCCTTACGAGGCTATTTCGTGGGGCACGGGCTCCGATTATAGTCTGAATCCATGACGACTCT
>CAYQQT010000064.1:7777-9338 GCA_964419375.1 uncultured bacterium | reverse complement strand
ATCGTGAAAGGCGACATCGCGGACCGCGAGGCGGTGACGCGCGTGGTGCAGGAGCACGCCATCGACCACGTGATCCACCTCGCCGCCTGGCAGGTCCCGCTCTGCAGGCAGGATCCCTCGCGGGGCGCGCTCATCAACGTGGTGGGCACCGCCAATGTGTTCGAGGCGGTGCGCGCCAGCGGCGGGCGCGTCAAGCGCGTCGTGTACGCCTCCTCGGCCGCGGTCTTCGGGGCGCCGTCCCTGTACCCGCCGGGGCCGATCCAGGACGACGCCGCGCGCCTGCCCGCCACGCACTATGGCGTCTACAAGGTCGCCAACGAAGAGACGGCGCGCATCTACTGGGAGGAGCACAAGATCCCCTCCTCGGGCTTCCGCCCGTGCTCCGTGTACGGCCCCGGGCGCGACTTCGGTCTCACCGCCGATCCCACCCTGGCCATGAAGGCGGCCGTGCTCGGCCGCCGCTTCGAGATCCGCTGGGGCGGCGCCACCGATCTCATCTACACGGAGGACGTGGCGCGCGCGCTTCTGAACGCCTCGCGCGCGACCCTCGACGGGGCGCGCGCCTACAACCTGCACGGCGCCTGCGCGAAGATCGCCGATGTGGCGCGCCTCATCGAGCGGGCGTGGCCGTCCGCGAAGGGCCTCATCACGCACGTGGAGCAGCCCATCCCGTTCCCCGACGCCCTCGACGACGCCCGCGTCCAGAAGGACCTGGGCCCCGCGCCCGCCACCTCACTGGAGGATGGCGTGTGGCGCACGCTCGACGAGTTCGCGCGCCTGCAGAAAGAAGGCCGCCTCGACGCGCGGGAGCTGCCGTGACGCCGTACCGGCTACGCCTGGCCACGCAGGAGGACGCGCCCGCCATCTGCGAGATCTACAACCAGGGCATCGCCGACCGCGTGGCCACGCTAGAGACGGAGCTGCGCACGCCCGCCGAGCGCGCGCAGTGGCTGGCCGCGCGCGGGTCGCGCCATCCGGTGATCGTGGCCGAGGACGGCGGCGCCGTGATCGCGTGGGGCAGCCTCAACCCGTACAGCGCGCGGGAGGCCTACCGGTTCGTGGCCGACTTCTCCGTTTACGTCGAGCGCGCGTACCGCGGCAAGGGCGCCGGCAGCGCCGTCCTCACGCGCCTCACCCAACTCGCCCGCGAGCACGGTTACCACAAGCTCGTCCTCTCGGCCTTTCCCACCAACAGCGGGGGTATGGCGCTGTACACGAAGCAGGGATTCCGCACGGTGGGCATCTACAAGGAGCAGGGCATGCTCGACGGCAAGTGGGTGGACACCATCATCATGGAGAAGTTGCTGTAGAGATCGCCATCGAGCGCGCGCTTCCCGCGCACGCCGACACGCTCACGCGCCTGGCGCACGCCGCCAAGCGTCACTGGCGCTACCCCGAGCCGCTCATCGCGCGGTGGAAGGACGCCCTCACCCTCACGCCCGAGTTCATCACCCGCCATCCCGTCTACGGGGCGCGCTCGGGCGGCGACACCGTCGGCTTCTACGCGCTCACGGGCGACGGCGCCACGCGCGTGCTCGAGCATTTCTGGGTCGCGCCCGCG
>CAYQQT010000064.1:0-7677 GCA_964419375.1 uncultured bacterium | reverse complement strand
GCTCACGGGCGACGGCGCCACGCGCGTGCTCGAGCATTTCTGGGTCGCGCCCGCGTACATGGGGAGGGGCGCGGGACGACGGATGTTCGCGCACGCGGCGGAGCGGCTTCGGACGGACGGCGCCACCGCGCTGCGGATCGAGTCCGACCCGAACGCGGAGGCCTTCTACCTGAAAATGGGCGCCCGGCGCGTGGGCGAGGTGCCGTCGACGCCGGCCGGCCGCACGCTTCCGCTGCTCGTGCTCACGCTGCCGTAGGGCGTCGCGCAGTCTAGTTGGATGGGGGGCCTTGAAGGGCCCCCCAAGCGCTTGATTGTGATGGGGGGCCTCGAGGGCCCCCCAATCCCCCCACGCTCGGCAGCGTCTCGGCGAAGCCGTGACGCTCCTCGATCCCCGAGCGCTCGGCAGCGCGGGTGACGCCCGCTGCGTGTCGCGTGGCCGCCGGCGCTACTCCGCCGCCACCGCGATGGGGTCGGCGTCGCGGCCGGGAGCGGCAGGATCGCCACGCACGCGACGCGTGAAGGGCACGAGGAAGAGGACACAGAAGAACAGCATGGAGAGGAGCCAGAACTCGTCGGCGTAGGCGAGCACCTGCGCCTGCACCTGCGTGTCGCGGTAGAGCATCGCCATCGCGCGGCTCTTGGCGGTGAAGGGATCGTTGCCGAGACCCACGAAGTGCTCGGTCCACTCGCGCAGCCGCGCCGTGGTGGCCGCGCTCCACACGTCGACGTGGCTGACGAGTGTGGACTGGTGATGCTGGCTGCGCCGCGACAGCATGGTGGTGGCGAGCGCGACGCCGATGGAGCCCCCCAGGTTGCGCACGACGTTGTAGGCGGCGGTGGCGTTACCGAGCCGCTCGCGGGGCACGGTGGCGAGCGCGAGCGTGGTGAGCGGCACGAAGATGAAGCCGAGGCCGAGCCCCTGCAGCACCCGCGGCCACACGAGCCCCCAGTAGTCCACGCCCAGCGTGAGGTGCGACATCCACAGGAGGGCGGTGGCGTTGACGACGCAGCCCATCGCCAGCAGCCAGCGCTGGTCGATGCGCGTGACGAGGCGGCCCGCCGCCACCAGCGAGATCATGTTGCCGATGCCGGCGGGCGCCAGCACCATCCCCGACGTCCACGCGTCGTAGCCGAGCACCTTCTGCGTGTAGAGGGCGATGAGGAGCGTGGTGGAGAAGAATCCCATGCTCGTCATGGCGATGATGCCGCTGCCGATGGCGAAGTTGCGGTTGTTGAAGACCGAGAAGTCGAGGATGGGCTCGCGCGCGGTGAGCTCGCGCACCACGAAGGCCGCGAGCGCGCACACGGCGATCATGAAGAAGGTGACCACCCACATGGAGTCGAACCACTCCTCCCGCTCGCCGCGGTCGAGCACGAACTGGAGGGAGATGAAGCCGACCACCATGAGCACGAGACCGGCGGCGTCGATGCGGCCCGGCTTCCTGAGGTGGGCGGGGTCGAAGAGGAAGGCGCCCGCCATCAGGAAGCCCGCCACCCCGATGGGCAGGTTGATGTAGAAGATCCAGCGCCACGACCAGTTGTCGGCGATATAGCCCCCGAGGGTGGGGCCGATGATGGGACCCATCATGATGCCCACGCCCCACACCGCCATCGCCATGCCGCGCTGCTGGAGCGGAAAGATCTCCCACATGATCGCCTGCGAGATGGGGATCATGGGGCCGCCGCCGATGCCCTGGAGGATGCGCATGGCGATGAGGAACTCCAGATTCGGCGCGATGCCGGACAGGAACGAGCTCACGGTGAAGATCACCGTGCAGATCATGAAGAAGCGCTTACGGCCGAGCAGCGAGGACAGCCAGCCGGTGGCGGGAAGGATGATGGCGTTGGCGGCGAGGTAGGAGGTGAGCACCCACGAGACTTCCTCGATGCCCGCCGAGAGCGAGCCCTGCATGTGCGGCAGCGCGACGTTGGTCACGCTGGTGTCGAGGATCTGCATGACGGTGACCAGCATCACCGAGAGGGTGATCGCCCATTTGCGCGCCGACGACAGCGGCGCGTCGTCCTGCATCATTTTACCTTGATCGTGACCACCGCCGACATGCCGGCGCGCAGCGGCTGCGGGTTGCCGACCTCCTTCTCCTCGAGCAGGATCTTCACGGGCACCCGCTGCACCACCTTCACCCAGTTGCCGGTGGCGTTCTCGGGGGGCAGCAGCGAAAAGCGGGAGCCGGTGCCGGCGCTGAGGGAGTTGACGGTGCCCGTGAAGATCTTGTCAGGAAAGCCGTCGATGGTGACCGTCGCCTTCATTCCCGGGCGGACGCGTGTGAGCTGCGTCTCCTTGAAGTTGGCCACCACCCACACGTCGTTCAGCGGCACGATGGCGAGCAGCGGCTGGCCCATCTGGACGATCTGGCCCACTTCGACGGCGCGCTTGGAGACGACACCGTCGAGCGGCGCGCGCACCACCGTGTGCTCGAGCGCCAGCTCGGCGACGGCGAGATCGGCCTGCGCCTCCTTCAGCCGGGCTTCCGCCCGCACCACCTCGGCGCTCTTCACGGTCACCTGGTGGCCCTGCCCCTCCGCACGCGCGAGCGCCCCGCGCGACTCCGCGACCCGCTGCCGGGCCTGCTCGATGGCGAGCACCCGCGAGGCGAGCTCGGCTTCCGCCTGCTGGATGTCCTTCTCCGTTTGCGCGAGGCGCCGCTGGGTGGCCTCGAGCACGGCGGCGGCCGTCTCGTGCGCCGCCTGCGCGTCGTCCAGCTCGCGGCGGGACACGAAGTCGTTCTTCACGAGGCTGCGCATGCGCTCGAGCTCGCGCGCGGTGCGGCGCTCGCTGCTCTGCGCGGCCGCCACGTCCGCGCGCATGGCCGCGGTGGCGGCGCGCCGCGCTTCCACCCGTGCTCGCGCCTCCTCCACCGCCGACTCGCTCGACTTCACCCCCACGAGGGTCGATTCCAGGGCGGCGCGGCCTTCGACGACCTGGGCGCGGGTGACGTCGCGCACGAGGGGAACCTCCGAGCGCGCCGCCCGCACCCCTGCCTCCGCCACCGCCACCGCCGCGCGCAGCTGGTCGCACCGCGCCTCGTAGTCGCGGGCGTCCACGCGGAGGAGGACGTCGCCCTTCTTTACCGCCTGGTTGTCCCGCACGAGGAGCTCGATGACGTGGCCGCCCACCTTCGCGCTCACGGGCGAGATGGTGCCCTCCACGTAGGCATCGTCGGTGGACACATGGGTGAGGAAGCGGTACCACATGGTGCCGCCGAACACGACGACGGCGACCATGGCGACCACGGCGAGGACGATCACGACACGGCGTCCCACGAACACCTCCTACCCTAGGGTAGCAGGACGGCTTTGGCGAAGTCGGCGGAGGGAGCGGAGAGCAGGTCCCGGAACACCCGCGCGCCGTCGTCGAGCGCGAAGGGGCGGATCCACGGGTCGATGTCGATCTTGCCGTGCGCGAAGAGCGCGATGGCGGCCTGCAGGTCGGAATAGGTGACGGCGTAGGAGCCGCTGATGCGGCGCTCCCCGAGCACGACGTCGCGGCCCGACACCTCGGAGGCGTCGTCGTGGAGGCCGATCCAGATTACCTCGCCTCCGGGCCGCACCACCTCCACCGCCGTGCGCCGCGCGGCGGGCGTGCCGACGGCGTCGATGGCGACGTCGGCGCCCCGCCCCTTGGTGAAGGCGCGCACCTCGGACACCACGGCGTCGCGCGTGGGGTTGAAGAGGGGCTCCGCGCCCACCGCGTGCGCCATGGCCAGCCGGCCGTCGTTGGTGTCCACCGCCACCAGGCGCATGGCGCCGCCCGCCTTCGCCACCTGCAGCGCCATGAGGCCGATGGCGCCGCAGCCGATGACGACCACCGTCTCCGGAAAGCGCGGCCGCACCATCGACCACACGTGCACGCCGTTGGCGAGCGGCTCCACGAGCGCTCCCTGCAGCGGCGACACGCGCTCGGGCAGCGGCAGCAGCGCGCGCACGGGCGCCGCCACCCACTCGGCGAAGGCGCCGGGACGGTTCATGCCGAACACCTGGCGCTCCGGACAGAGGTGCGGGGCGCCGCGGCGGCAGTCCTCGCACCGTTCGCAGGAAACGAGCGAGTTGGCGGCCACGCGGTCGCCCGGCTTCACCTCGGTGACGCCGGGCCCCACGCTCTCCACCTCGCCGCAGAATTCGTGGCCGAGCACGAGGGGCGGCGTGCGGCGGGGGCTGCGGGAGGCGACGGCCTCGATCTCGGAGCCGCAGATGCCGACAGCGGCCACGCGGACCACCGCTTCGCCCGCTCCCGCCACGGGCGCGGGCGCTTCGCGGATTTCGAGAGTGTCCCAGGCGGGATAGGCGAGCACCTTCACGCGAAACCCCTAGGCGTAGAGCCGGAGGATGCCGTAGGCGATGATGCCTGCGAACAACGCGGCCGCGATCAGAGTGAGCACCCAGTCGCGCGGCCCGTTCACGACTCGAGCCTCGCCTGCGCCATGATCATCGAGGCCGGGCGCATCCTCTGGAGGAGCAGCCCAACGGCGAGCACGCACAGGCCGGCGGCGTCGGTGTAGAAGCCCGGATGGATCAGCATGAGAGCGGCGGCGATGAAGATCGCGCGCTCCCACGGCTTGGCCACGCGCAAGAAGTAGCCCTCGAGGCCCGCCGCGAGCGCGATGACGCCGACGGTGCCCGTGAGCACCGCGCGGAGGATCTCCGGCCACGGGCCGTCGAAGAGGAGCGCCGGCGAGAACACGAAGAAGTACGGCACGATGAAGCCGGCGGCGGCGAACTTCACCGCCTGCCAGCCCGCGCCCCAGAGACTGCAACGGCTGATGGAAGCGGCCGCATACACGGCGAGGGCGACGGGCGGCGTCACCGCGGACAGGCACGAGAAGTAGAACGCGAACATGTGAGCGGCCATGGGCACCACGCCCATCTTGATCAGGGCGGGGATCAGCAGCGCGGCCTGCATGATGTACGCGGGCGTGGTGGGCATGCCCATGCCGAGGATGACACCCGCCACCATCGTGATCACGAGCGCGATGATGAGGTTGCCGCCCGCGACGTCGACCAGGAAGCTCGTGAACCGGATGGCGACGCCCATCTGGAGGATGATGCCGATCACGATACCCGCCGCCGCCGTCGCCATCGCCACCGGCACCGTCTGCTCGGCGCCGTCCCGGAGCGCGGCGATGGCCCGCGTCGGGGTGACGCGGGTTTCCTTGCGCAGCCACGACAGCACGAGCACGGTCCCGGTGGCCATGATGGCCGCGTAGGTCGCGGTGAAGCCCTGTACGAGGAGCACGAAGATGATCACCAGCGGCAGGAAGAGATGCCCCTGCCGCCACATGATGTGGCCGAGAATCGGCAGCTCCTCGCGCGGGATGCCCTTGAGACCGGAGCGGATGGCGTTGAAGTGGATCGACGCGAAGAGCGCACCGTAATAAAACAGCGCGGGGATGAGGGCGGCGAGCATGATTGCGGCATACGAGACCCCCATGAACTCCGCCATCACGAAGGCGGCGGCGCCCATGATGGGCGGCATGATCTGGCCGCCGGTGGACGCCACCGCCTCGATCGCCGCCGCCGCTTCCGGCTTGAAGCCCGTGCGCTTCATCATGGGGATCGTCAGCCAGCCGTCCACCATGACGTTGGCGACGGCCGAGCCCGAGATGGTGCCGAAGAGGCTGGACGACACGACGGCCACCTTGCCCGGCCCCCCGCGCTGCCCACCCGCGATGGCGTTGGCGAAGTTCATGAACAACTGGCCGGCGCCCGACTTCTCGAGGAAGGCGCCGAAGATGACGAAGAGGATGACGTAGGAGCCCGCCACGCCGAGGGGAATGCCGAAGATGCCCTCGGTCGTGAAATACGTCTGGTCGAGCAGGATCTCCAGCGTCAGCCCACGGTGGTGGAGACTGCCCGGCAGCCACGGGCCCACCAGCGCGTAGCCGATGAAGAACAGCGCCACGAGCGGCAGCGCGGCACCGATGGTGCGCCGCGTGGCCTCGAGCACCAGCACCGTCGCCACGCCCCCCACGGTCATGTCGAGGGCCGAGAGGGGATCCGCGGTCGGGTACCGCATCGTGACGTATTCGTAGCGGACCAGCAGGTACCCCAGCGTTGCGAGCGAC
Organism: uncultured bacterium; assembly: GCA_964419375.1. Classification (GTDB taxonomy): domain Bacteria; phylum Methylomirabilota; class Methylomirabilia; order Rokubacteriales; family CSP1-6; genus JBBDXO01. Next base: position 1,597 of record CAYQQT010000064.1, on the reverse strand, counting down.
ACTGCGCTGAGCCCCAGATCGCCCCAGGGGATCCGATCCGGCGTCCGTCCCTTGCGGGAGGGGAACAGCAGGAACGCGAGGACCATGCTGAACGCCAGCGTCATGATGCGGAATACCAGGCTGTCCGGCGCCGCGGTCGTGAGCCGGGCGTAGATGTGGTAGACGGACATGGCCACCGCCACCACGCCCATGACCCACGCCGCGTAACCGGTCAGCTTACGCACGGGACGGTTACTTCAGAAGACCGGCTTCCTTGTAGAACTTCTCGGCGCCCGGGTGATACGGCAACCCGAAGCTCTTGGCCATCTCCTGGGCCGAGGCGCCCTTCATGGCGGCGCTGACGTTGGCGAAGTTCGCGCGCCCTTCGATGACGGCCTTCGTCACCTTGTAGATGACGTCGGGCGGCGTCTTCGAGGAGGCGATGAGGATCGTGGGCGACTGGATGGTGACGACGTCCTCGTCCACGCCCTGCGCGGCGTACATGCTCTTGGGGATGACGTGCCGGACGAAGCCGGCGTTGAAGTCCTGCATTTTTTTGATGAGATCCTCGGGCACGGGTATCATGCGCAACTTGCGCGCGGAGCCGAGGTCGAGCACGTAGGAGGCGGGTACGGTCGTGAACCAGCCCATGGCCGCCGCCTGGCGGTTCTTGACGAGCTCGACGTTCTCGGTGATGGAGCCGTAACTCTTGGTGCCGAGATCGTCCATCTTCATCCCGGCCAGGCGCAGCATCAGCTCCCAGCCTTCGGCGAGGCTCGTGTTCCCGCGGGGCGGCAGCGCCACCGGCTTGCCCTTGAGGTCGGACAGCTTGCGGATGTCGGAGTCCGCGGGCACGACGAGCTGCCACACGTTCGGGTAGTAGTTCGCCACGAACAGGGGCTTGTCCGTCTGCTTGCCCTTCCAGGTGTTCTTGCCCGCCCGCGCATCCGCGAGCACCGTGGACATCGACCACGCGAGGTCCGCCTTGTCGTCGCGCATCTTTTGGATGTTCACGAGCGCCGCGCCCGGCTCCACCTGCACGTCGAGGTCGGGATACTTCTTCATGACGACGTCGGCGGTGGCGGCCCCCATGGGCATCCACGATCCGCCCGTGGGACCGGCCGAGAACACGAGGTTGACCTTCTGCTGCGCAGTGGCGGGCAGGCCCGCGAGCAGCACCATCGTGAGAGCCAGCGTGGCTGCCGTCAGCGTCTTGAGAACGCGCATGTCGTCTCCTTTGTCTGTCTTCAGGAACCCAGCCGCCCCGCCGCGTCGAAGGGCAGCGCCACGGGATCGGAAATCGATGTGAGATCGGGACGCTTGGCGAGGTCGGCGGCGAAGGCTTCGGACACCTCGATCTCGGCCAGCATGAGCGTGTTCTTGATCCGGATGACCCGCGCCTTCTCGGGCGGCGTGAGCCCAATGCACGAAAGCGCCGTTTCGACGGCGTCCCGGTCCGTGTCGTAGGTGGCGGGCACCTTGGCGCCGTTGGGCGCGCACGCCGTGATGCAGTTGATGAGCGTGGGCTTCATGTCGATCTTGTCCACGAGCCGGCGCGTCGTGAAGTCCGCGTTGCCGATGCCGGTGGCGTTGCCGTAGCTCTCCTCGGTGAGGTCGA
>CAYQQT010000063.1:0-11478 GCA_964419375.1 uncultured bacterium | reverse complement strand
CCAGCGTCGGCGCACCGCTGATCCTGCTCACCGGTGCCGCCGCCACACCCGATACCGCCGATCGCGCGCCCACCCTTCATGATCACCGCGCCACCCGGCGTCGGCAGCACCTTCTCCGCGGTGATGGCCGGTACCACCGCCCAGAAGCCGTGACCCTTGGCCGCCATCTCGCCCAGCTCCGTGGTCGATTTCCGGAAGGCGGCCGCCGCTGTCGCCTTCGCGCGCGACGTCTCCGGAGTCAGAAAGCCGGTGCCGTCGCCACGCGCGCTGAGGACGAGACGACCGGCCTCGTCCACCACTGTGACCGTCATCGGGCTTCCCAGCTCGCGCGCCTTCGCCTGGGCTGCGCGTACCGCCGTTTCCGCCATGGCCAGCGTGAGGTCGATCATCGAGTCCCTCCTTGTGTGGTCCACCATCATAAGGGCATCCGTCATAAGGGCATCCGGCGCCGCTCGTGCAGGCACGCGCAGGGCCACGCGCACCGTGCCCGCGGTGTCCAGGATGTTCACCCGCAAAGCGGCGCCGTCGGCCACGATCTCACCGAAGTTGTGCGCCCAGCCCAGAGACCCGAGCGAGCGCGAGCCGAGCGAGCGGTCGAGGAAGCGCGGATAGCCGCGGCGGGCGGCGAGCGGGCCCGCGATGAACTCGTGCACGACGAAGCCGGGCGCCGGCTCGTGGCGGAGCAGCTCGGCATGGTGGACGTCGCCGGAGACGAACACCACGTTGCTGACGGAGCGCGCCTGCAGCGTGCGCAGCATCAGGTCGCGCTCGTGGACGAAGCCCCTGCCCGCGCGCGGATAGCCGAACACGTTGGCGTTCGACCACGAGTCGGAGGCGGCGCCCCCGGTGAACATGCCGAGCGGGACCGACGAGACGATGAGCTTCCACGTGGCGTCGGAGGCGCTCACGCCTTCGAGAAGCCATCGCCGCTGCGCCGCCCCCAGCATGGTCTTGGCGGGGCCGTCGGCGTCGGCATTCGCGCTCCGGTACTGCCGGGTATCCAGGATGAAGATGTGCACATGCTTGCCCCACCGCACCGAGCGGTAGAGGCGGCCCGGCTCCTCCGGCACGCCTTCGACGGCGAAGTAGTCCTGAAAGGCGCGGCGGCCCGCCGGCATGAGGTCGTGGCGGGGGCCGAAATTGTTCCCAACCTCGTGGTCATCCCACGTCGCGTACACGCTCGTGCGCCGGAAGAACTCCTGCAGGGCGGCATCGGAGCGGTTGTAGCGATGCTTGCCGTAGAGCTCCTCGAGGTTGGCCGCCACGTAATCGGCGCCCGCGAGATGCGGCGAGCCGCCGCACGCATGGTCCGCATAGATGGTGTCGCCGACGAAGAGGAAGAGATCGGGCGCCCGCTTCGACATGGCGCGGAAGATCGCATACCCGTCCTCCACGTCGCGGCAATGGCCCGCGCCGCCGAGGTCGCCGCTCCACGCGAGGCGGACGGGCGTGTCGGCGGTGGCGGCGGGCGCGGTGGTGAACGTGCCCGCGAGGCGCTCCCCTCCCGCCCGCACTTCGTACTCATATCTGGTGCCCGCCGCCAGGTGTTCCAGCGGCACGCGCGCCGTGAAGTCGTGGGCCGACGACGTGGTCGTCTCCGTCACCGCCGTCGCATCACTGCCGGCGGCGCCGTACCGGATGACCACAGGCGCGCCGTCGGAGGCGCGAACCCACACGAGGGCGCGGTGCGCGCTCACTTCGGCGACGGTGACGAGGGCGCCCGGCGTGCGCGCGGCGAGGCTGGAGGCCGCCGGCCCCAGCCCCGAGGGCACGGCGCCGAGCAGGAGCATCGCCGCGCTGAATCGCCGCGTCCAGCTCAGCACGGGCTCACTCCGGCACCAGGGCGTGCGTGAACATCACCGCGCCGTCGACGTCGATGAAGCGCACGGTAAGCCCCTGCCCGTCCACCGTCACCTCGCCGAAGTTGTAGACGCCGCCGTGGGCGAAGAGCGAGCGCGGGTTCAGCGAGTCGTCGAGCGGCCGCGGACGTCCCATGCCCGCCGACAGCGGGCCCGCGATCATCTCGTGGAACACGAACCCCCGCTGCGGCTCGTGGCGGATCATCTCCGCGTGGTGCACGTCACTCACGGCAAAGACGAGGTTCTTCACCCCCCCCGCGCGCAGCTCCTTGAGGATGGCGTCGCGTTCCGTGGCGAAGCCGGTGGCGTCATCGGTGGGCAGGCCGAACACCCCCACGCCGGTCCACGAGTCCCGCCGCGCGGTACGCCCCGTCGGCACCGACAGCGACACGCTCGAGACCACGACCTTCCACACCGCGGGCGAGGCGGCCACGGCATCGATGAGCCATCGCCGCTGCGCCGGCCCCAGCATCGTCTTGGCGGGGCCGTCACGGTCCGCGTTGGGACTACGGTATTGTCGCGTGTCGAGGATGAAGACCTCCAGCAGCCGGCCCCATCGCGCGCGGCGGTAGAGGCGCGTGGGATCGTCCGCGGGCGGCATCAGAGGCCAGTAATCGATGAACGCCTGCCGCCCCGCCGGCATCAGGGGTTCTGTCGGGCCCGAGAAGTCGTTCCTCACCTCGTGATCGTCCCAGATCGCGTACGTGGACGTGCGCGCCAGCAGCCTCTGAAAAGCGGGGTCCTCGCGGTTATAGCGATACCGCGCGTGAAATTGCGACAGTGTCGTGGCTCGGGTCTCACCCTGCGGCACCGTGCCCGGCTTGTCGCACGCCACATCGGCGTAGATGGTGTCGCCCACGAAGAGGAAAAAGTCGGCGGAGCGCCGTGTCATGACGTCGAAGATGCGATAGCCACCCTCGCGCGGACGACAGAAGCCTCCGCCGCCGAGGTCGCCCGACCACAGAAAGGTCACGCGGGCGCGGTCATCCGGCGCGGGCGCCGTGGTGAACTCCCCCGCCGCGCGATCATCGCCCTGGCGTGCCCGATAGAGGTAGCGCGTCGCCGGCGACAGGTTCGCGAAGACGGCCTTCACCGCGAGGTCCGTCCCCGCCGTCGCGCGCGCGCGGACGCTGGCCGCAGGCGCACCGCCCGCCGGCGATACTTCCACCGTGACGTCCTCTTCGCGGAGGCCACGCACCCAGACCACCGCGCTCGCAGGCGTGATCTCGCCGGACATCACAAGAAGCTGGGGCGCGGCCCCGTCGCCCCGCACCGTCGCCGCGAGCGCGACGGCGATGACGACAAGGACGAACGCGCTAGCGGCCGGCCACCGAGAGATGATCCAGGACCTCCCGCTCGAAGTCGTCGCGGCTCTGCCCGAAAGCGTCGTGGAAGGCGCCCTCGCGGTCGCCGCCCGCCGTGAAGGCCGAGAAGTAGGCCACCACGCGGTCGAAGCCGGCGCGCGCGATGAGGTAGTCGGTCATCACGAAGGCGAGCTGATACGTGGACTCCGAGCCGTCACGCAGGTGGCTCATCGTGAACCCGCGGGGGGAGCCCAGCGTGGCGAGGTCGAGACGGCGTTCCGTCACCGCCGGGTGCGCGCGCGCGACGGCGACGGCGAGCGCGCGGCGCCGGGCCAGCGTGTCGACCGACAGCCGGTCGAGCACGGTGAAGGCGACCCACTCCGCCATGCCCTCCGCCAGCCATTGCTCGGCGCGCCCCTCACCCTGCGCCAGCTCGATCTGCGACACGTGCGACAGCTCGTGGGCGAGCAGCCGCAGCCACTCACGGCTCCGCGGGTCGTTCGTCTCGCGGTGCAGCAGGAGCTGGCCGCGCTTGCCGACGCCGACGGCGAAGTCGCTGAGCTCGGCGGCGCGCACGGGCGAGATGCGCGCGTCGCTGATCAGCCCCTGCTCGAACACCGAGCGCGACGAGTACACGTACACCGTGACGTGCTCGGGCACGGGCAGCCCGAGCGTGGTGGTGAGGATGCCGGCGATGCCGCGCACGGTCGCTTCGTGACTGGTGAAGTCCTGCACGCGCGCCGGCCGCGCCAGCGTGGACGCATCGAGGGTGATCGGCACGACGAGGCGCCCCGTCGCGCAGCCCGCGGCGCAGACGAGCACGACGAGCGCAAGCGGACTCAGGAGGCGACTGGGAAAACTCATGCAGCTATGAAAATCTCTTCCTAATGCTCGCGCATTCTACATCAAACCCGTGAATCGCAACGGAAATCCGGCCCGCCCCCGTTATGATTTCTACAAAGAACCAGCCGTCTAGCCCGTCGAAATATCGAGGAGCGCCACGGCTTTGCCGGGGCGCTGCCGAGCGCCGGGGGGCCTGGGGGGCCCTTCGAGGCCCCCCATCTCAATCAAGCGCCCCCCATCTATACCAAAGGGTCGTAGTTGAAGTATTGGCCGGACGTGACGAGGGGCACGAGGTGGTGCTGCAGGGTACCCGGGAACATGTCCGCGATGCGGTCCGGCGTCCAACCCTCGGCGTGGTGGACGCGCATGATCGGCCGCTCGTGGCTGAAAATCATGATCTCCTTGCCCCGCACCCCGAAGATCTGGCCCGTCACGTCCTTGGCGCCGTCGGAGGCGAGGAAGGCGGCCATGGGCGCGATGTGCGCGGGCGACATCTTCTTGATCTTCTCCACGCGCGCCTTCTGCGCCTCGGTCTCGGTGGGGATGGTGCCGATCATCCGCGTCCACGCGAAGGGCGAGATGCAGTTCGCGGTGACGTTGTAGCGCGCCATGTCGAGGGCGGTCACCTTGGTGAGGCCCAGGATACCGAGCTTGGCCGCCGCGTAGTTCGCCTGGCCCACGTTGCCGATGAGCCCGGAGGTCGACGTCATGTTGATGATCCGGCCCCACTTCTGCTCGCGCATGATGGGCGCCGCCGCCCGCGTCACCGCAAAGGTGCCCTTGAGGTGGGTGTTGATGACGGCGTCCCACTCCTCCTCGCTCATGTTGAAGATCATGCGATCGCGCAGGATGCCGGCGTTGTTGACGACGATGTCCACCCGCCCGAAGGCGGCCACGCAGGTCTTGATGATCGACTGCCCGCCCGCCATGCTGGCCACGGAGTCGTGGTTGGCGACCGCTTCCCCGCCCGCCTTCTTGATCTCGCTCACGACCTCGTCCGCGGGCGCCGACGCCTCGCCGCCGCCCGTCTCGGAGCCGCCGTAGTCATTCACGACCACCCGCGCCCCCAGCGACGCCATCAGCATCGCGATCTCCCGCCCGATGCCCCGCGCCGCGCCCGTGACCACCGCCGCCTTGCCCTTGAGCATGAGAGATTCCCCCTACGAGTGAGAAGCGCCCGCCACGATACCACACACGCCATCAACGGCTTGCGGGGCGATCAGAACGGCGAGGGCCGGGGTGTCGCCCCTCACCGCCGCGGGCGGCGGGAGTCGAGGGACGCGACGTACGCGGCGCCAAACGTGAAGACGATCGCGGAGTAATAGACGAACATCACGAAGGCGATGAGCACGCCGAAGGGACCGTAGATCTGGTCGTAGATGCCGACCTTGCGGATGTAGAGGCGGAAGAGCTGCTTGGCGACCTCCCACAGCAGCGCGGCCAGCAGCGCTCCCGCGATGGCGGCGCCGGGGCTCGGGCGCCGCCGCGGCACGTAGCGATAGCCGACGTAGAACATCGCGGTGGAGATGCCGATGCTGAAGGCCACCGTGGTGACGTAGATCCATGTCGCGGACATCTGGGCGGGCTCGAGGATGAAGTCCTGGAACCACTGGAACATCCAGGTGACGGAGCTCACCGCGAAGAGCATGAGGGTGAGGCCGAGCACGAGCCCCGCGTCGAGGAAGAAATTGCGGAAGTACTGCCCGCGCACCTTCACCCCCAGCATGCGGTGGAGGACCAGCCGCGAGGCGCCGAAGAGCGGGGTCGAGAAGATGACCAGGATGACCGTGCCGAGGATGCCGGAGAGCGCGCGCGTGTGCACGATGCGAAGGAGGACACCGGCGATCTCCCGCTTGTAGACGGGGAAGTTGCGCGCAAGCTGGCCGACGACCTCCTGCGCCGCCTCCTCCGTGGACAGCACGAAGCCGACGGTGGACACGCCGAGCAGAACGAGCGGGATCACGCACACGAGGAAAAAGAACGCCAGTCCCGCCGCCAGGAACATACCGGCCTCGCTGAAGAACCGGCTCACCGCGAACGCAAACCCCAGCACGGGCGTCTAGAGCAGGCCGCGCACGAGCCCGCCGTCGACCTGCAGCGTCACGCCCGTGAGGTAGGACGCGCGCTCGGAAGCCAGGAACACGATCACGTTGGCGAACTCTTCCGGGGTGCCGATGCGGCCCAGGGGCACCTCCGCGCTCGTCGTCTCCAGATACTTCTCGCGCGACAGCCCCGAGGATTTCACGCCGCTCATGAAGCGGTCGGTCATGATCTTGCCCGGGCACACCGTGTTGACCAGAATGTTGTCGGGGCCGAGCTGCAGGGCCAGCGTCTTCATGAGCCCCGCCACCCCCGGCCGCACCGAGTTCGACAGCAGCAGCTCGGGGATCGGCTGCTTCACGGACGACGACTGGATGGTGAGGATGCGGCCCCACTTGCGGGCCTTCATCGAGGGCAGGACGGCGCGGATCAGCCGGACGGTGGACATCAGCGAGACGTCGACGGCGCCCAGCCACTGCTCGTCGGTCAGCTCCTCGAAGTGGCCGCGCGGCGGCCCCCCCGCGTTGGCGACCAGGATGTCGACGCCGCCGAATTTCTCGCCGACGCTCGCCACCAGCGCGGTGATGTCCTCCGGACGCGTGACGTCGGCCGGCATCGCGAAGACCTCCGCCCCGGTCTTGGCGCGTACCTCGGCGGCGGCCGCCTCGAGATCGGCCGCGGTACGCGCGCACATCGCCACCCGTGCGCCTTCCGCGGCCAGCCCCATCGCGCTCGCCTTGCCCATGCCCTTGCTCGCCGCGGTGACGAGCGCAACCTTGTTCCGGAGTCCCAGATCCATCGGCGGTCCTCGTCCTTAGGGTTGTCGGAAGAAATGGGCGCGGTCGCCGCTCGTCACCTCGAGGCGGCGCAGCTTGTTGTTGCGCATCACTTCCAGGGTGAGACGCTCGCCGGGCTCGTGACGCCAGAGGCTCAGGTACAGCTCCTTGCGGCTGCCCACCTCTTCGGCGTTGAGCGACATGATGACGTCGCCCTCCTGCAGCCCCCCCTTGTCGCCGGGACCGTTCGGCACGATGCCCGCCACCACCACGCCCTCGTCGAGGGCGTGCGCGAAGACGCCGAGCCACGCGCGCCGAGGCCGGCTCACGACGCGTCCGTAGCGCAGCAGCTCGCGCTCGTGCGTCTGGTAGAAGTCGATGGGAATGGCGAGCGAGCTGCGCGCGATCTCGTTGAGGTTCAGCGAGAGCACGCCCACCATGGCGCCCGACATCGTGAAGAGTCCGCCGCCCCCGAAGCCGGGATTGTTCGCGCTGGAGACGATGCCGCGGTCGAGCAGGTACTCCCAGTAGGCCTCGAACTCGCCGAGGTACGTCACCACGCCCCCGCTCACCCTGCGCTCCTGCGGCGCGGTGGAGGCGAGCGCGATCACCGGGTCGCCGCGCTCGAGGGTGACGTCGGCGCCGAGCGGCGCCACCGACAGCCCCTGCTTCTTCACGCGCAGCACGGCCACGCCGATCTCGAAGTCCTGCGCCACCACCTCCGCCTTCACGCGCCGGCCTTTGACGAATGAGACCTCCACCGTCTGCGCGCCCATGACCACGTAGTTGACGGTGAGGATGAGGCCGGAGGCATCGACCACCACGCCGCTGCCCATGCGCTCGGTGCCGAGGATGCGGGAGGAGGGATGGTCGCGCGGCACCGTCGCGTGGATGTTGACGACGGTCTGCAGCAGGTGCTTGACGAACTCGACGGAGGCGTCCATCCGGGGCTATTTCAGATGATAGCCGAAGAAGGCGCCGATTCGGCGCCGCGCGTCCTCTGCCGCCGCCGCGTCATAGCCCACGGTAGCGCCGCAGCAGCCGCCGGGCTTGTTGCGGTTCTCGACCTCCGCGAGGAAGGTGCGCGCCTGGCCCCGCACGTCGAAGTAATGGACGGCGCCCGGGTAGAGCACGAGGGAGGCGTCGGCGCCCCGCGCGCGCATCGCCTCCACCATCTCCGTGCACTCCCGCGGCGAGGTCCAGTCGTCCGCATCACCGATGAGCAGCAGCAGCGGCCGCACGACCTGCTCCTTCACCAGCGAATAGCAGCCGCCCGGGTACACGGCCACCGACGCCCGGAAGCCGGGCGCCGGCATCACCACGCCGCGCGCGCGCGCCCGCTCCAGGCTGGGTCCATTGACGGCCGCGATGGCGAAGACGCCGCCGTTGGACCAGCCGATGATGCCGATGCGCGCGCGATCGACGTACGGGCGGGCGTGCAGCCAGCGCAGGGCGCCCACCGCATCGTCGAAGCGGGCCGTGTTGGGTGGCTCCGACTCCGCGGGCACGCAGCCGTCCGTGATGCCGCGCGGCCGCCAGCTGTCGACCACCACCGCGACGTAGCCGGAGTCACGGAACCAACGCGCCCATTCGTGGGTGGAGGCCGAGACCCCGTGGCAGCCGTGCATGAGCACGACGGCGGGAAAGGGCCCCGCCCCGGACGGCCGCACCTCGACCATGGGCACGCGCAACGCCGCCCCCGGGGTCGCGTTCTCGAAGGTGGCGAGCGAAGCAGCGCAGCCGGTGAGGAGGACCGAGATGGCGATCGCCGCCCGGGCGTGGCGGAACATGCGTTGAGCATACACCGGTGGCGCGAGTAGAATCACGTCATGGCCGACGGCGTTCATCTCATCGTCTACGCGGATTATCTCTGACCCTGGTGCTATCCGGCGGCGGTCCGCCTCCGGCGATTGCAAGAGTCATGGGGCCCCGCCCTCACCATCGAGCACCGCGCGTTTCCGCTGCGGCCCGCGCCCGAGGCCGCGGTCACCTTCAAGGGCAGCTACCGCGAGGCGGGATGGGCGCGGTGCGGACAGATGTCGGCGCCGGACGGAATCACGTTCACGCCGTGGCCGCACGGCGAGATGCCGAACTGGAGCCTGCCCGCGCTGGACGCGGCGAAGTGCGCCGCCAAGCAGGGTGACGAGATCTTCGAGCGCGCCCACCTCGCTCTCTACGAGGCGTTCTTCACCCGGTCGCTGAACATCGCCGACCCCGCCGTGGTGGCCCGCATCGTGGCGGAGGCGGGCGCCGACATGGCACGCTTCACCGCCGATGTGGAGTCCGGCCTCGGGCGGCACGCCGTGGTGAGCGACTACGAGCGGGCCGTCACCGAGCACGGCGTGCGCTCGATCCCGACCGTCATTCTCCCCGAGACGGGCCGTGCCCTTGTCGGCCTCGCCGACTACGCGACGTACGAGGCCGCCGTCCAAGAAGCCGCCGCCTGAGCACGGACACTCCCCTCCTCTTCGGCGTCGATCGCACGCCCGGTCTCGTCGCCTTCTCGCTCGCCTCCGACGGGCGGGCCATGCGGGTATACCGCCGTGAGAACGGCGCCACCGTCGTCGAGAGCGCGCCCTTCACGCCCTTCCTCCTCGCCGCCGACGAGCGGCTGCTGCGCGAGAGCGGGGGCGGCGAAGTGGGCGCGCTCGAGGGGACCGGCGACTTCCGGTGGATCGCGCGCTTCGCCTCCTGGGCGGAGGCGCTCGCCGCCCGCGACCGCTGCCGCGAGGCGAGCGGCACGCAGCCGAACGTGCCCACCGCGCCCTACCGGTTCCTCGTCGACCCCGTGCACCAGTACCTGCTCGCGAGCGGACGCACGTCCTTCGGCGGCATGCGCTTCGGCGATGTGCGGCGGCTCACGCTCGACATCGAGGTGATCACCTCCGAGGGCCACGAGTTCCCGAGCGCGGCGCGCGCGGGCGACGCCATCATCGCCATCGCCCTCGCCGACTCCACGGGCTTCCGCCACGTGCTGCGCGGCGACAAGATGCACGAAGCTGCACTGCTCCAAGAATGCGGGCGCGTCATCCAAGAGCGCGACCCCGACGTCATCGAGGGCCACAACATCTTCCGCTTCGACCTCGAGTACATCGACGCCCGCGCGCGCCGTCACGGCGTGCCGCTGGCGTGGGGCCGCGAGGGCGCGCTGCTGCGCAGCCGGATCTCGCGGCTGCAGGTGGCGGAGCGCAGCATCGGCTTTCGCCGCTACGAGGCGCCGGGCCGGCACATCGTGGACACCTGGATGCTGGCGCAATTGCACGACGTGGGCGCGCGCGACCTGCCGGGATTCGGCCTCAAGGACATCGCGCGCCACCTGGGCGTGGCCGCGCCCCACCGCACCTACGTCGATCCCGCCGAGATCCCCCGCCTCTTCCGGGAGGAGCCCGACCGCCTGATGGCCTATGCCGCCGACGACGCGGTGGAGACGCTCGACGTGTCCGCCATCCTGTCGCCGCCCTACTTCGCCCAGGCGCAGCTCCTGCCCTTCGACTACCAGGCGGCGATGCTGCGCGGCAGCGCGGCCAAGATCGACGCGCTCCTGCTGCGCGAGTACGTGCGTCGCGGCCATGCGGTGCCGGCGCCGCGGCCGAGCCAGGCCGTCGGCGGCGGGCTGGCCGCCATCTGGCACCAGGGCGTGGCCGGCCCCGTGCTGCACGTGGACGTGACGTCGTTGTACCCGTCACTCATGCTCGCGAAGGGGATGGCGCCGGCCTCCGACGCCCTCGGCGTATTCCTCGACCTGCTCGGCCACCTACGCGAGCTGCGCGTGAGCGCCAAGCGCCTGGCGCAGGCAGCGGCCTCCGAGGACGAGCGCCAGCACCAGAACGCGCTCTCCGCCTCGTTCAAGATCCTCATCAACTCCTTCTACGGCTATCTCGCCTTCGGCGGCGGGCACTGGAACGACTTCGAGGCCGCCGACCGCGTCACGCGCGAAGGGCGGGCCCTCGTCACCGCCATCATCGATCGGCTGCGCGCGCTCGAGGCCACGCCCATCGAAGCCGACACCGACGGCGTCTATTTCGTGGCGCCCGCGAATCACCGCGCGGAAGATGACGCGCGCCTGCTGGAGGCGGTGGCCGCCGGGCTGCCGGCCACGATCTCGCTGGAGATGGACGGCCGCTACGCCGCGATGTTCAGCTACAAGATGAAGAACTATGCGCTGCTGGACGGCCGCGGCCGCCTGCACATGAAGGGCTCGGGCTTCCGGTCGCGCGGGCTGGAGCCCTTCCAGCGCCAGATCATTCAGGAGATCGTTCATCTGCTGGTGACGGGCCGCCGCGCCGACGCCAAGGGTGTGATCGACCGCTGGCTCGCCGCCTTCGCCGCCCACACGGTGCCGGTGCGCTCCTTCGCCCGCACGGAGAACCTACAGGAGGCGTTGGAGACATACCGGGCGCGCGTGCAGTCGGGCGAGCGCCCGCCGTCGGCCCCCTACGAGCTGGCCCTCGCCTCCGGCCGTACCGTCCAGCCCGGCGACCAGATCTCCTACTACGTGACGGGCCGCACCGCCCGCGTCGCCGTCAACGAGTACGCCAAGCTCGCCGCCCTCTGGGATCCCGCGCAGCCCGACGAAAACGTGGAGTACTACCAGAGCAAGGTCATCGAAGTGTGGGAGCGGTTCAGGAGATTCGCGGAGCAGGACGGGCTCGTCCC
>CAYQQT010000062.1:0-11483 GCA_964419375.1 uncultured bacterium | reverse complement strand
ACGAAGGCGGCGACGAAGAAGGAGAGGCCCAAGGACAAGGACCTGGGGTTCGGGGTCGATTTCACGGACCACATGTTCGTGATGGACTTCCAGGAGGAGAAGGGCTGGTACGATCCGCGCGTCGAGCCCTACGGGCCCATCGCGCTCGATCCGGCGGCGGCCGTGCTGCACTATGCGCAGTCCATCTTCGACGGGCTCAAGGCGTTCCGCGGCAAGGACGGCACGGTGCGCCTCTTCCGCCCGCAGAAGCACGTGGAGCGCATGAACAACTCGGCCCGGCGCCTCTGCATCCCGCCCCTGGAGCCGGAGATGGCGCTGCGCTCCCTCGTCACCCTCGTGGGCCTCGAGAAGGAGTGGGTGCCCTCCACGGTGGGCACGTCGCTCTACGTGCGGCCGACCATCATCGCCAACGAGGCGTTCCTCGGCGTGCGCCCCGCCAAGTCGTACATCTACTACGTCATCCTGTCGCCGGTGGGGGCGTACTACCCCGAGGGCATGAACCCGGTGAAGATCCTCGTCGCCGACACGTACGTGCGCGCCGTCGACGGCGGCGTGGGCGGCGTCAAGACGGGCGGCAACTACGCGGCGAGCCTGTACGCCGCCGACGAGGCCAAGCACGCGGGCTTCACGCAGGTGCTGTGGCTGGACGGCCGCGAGCGGAAGTACCTCGACGAGGTGGGCACCATGAACATCATGGTCCGCATCGGCGACGAGATGATCACGCCGCCCCTCGGCGGCACCATCCTGCCCGGCGTCACCCGAGACTCGGCGCTCACACTGATGCGCGAGTGGGGGCTGCGCGTGTCCGAGCGGCCGGTCTCGATCGACGAGGTGAGGGCCGCCGCCGACAAGGGCACGCTGCGCGAGGTGTGGGGGACGGGCACCGCCGCCGTCATCTCGCCCGTGGGCGAGCTGTCGTACAAGGGGCAGCGCATCGTCATCAACAACGGCAGGATCGGTGAGGTCACGCAGCGGCTGTACGATGCCATCGTGGGTATCCAGTACGGCACGGCGCCCGACCCCCGCGGCTGGATGGTCGCCGTCGACTAAGGAGCGTGTGATGAGCGAGTGTGTCTTCTGCAAGATCTGCGACGGCCAGCTGCCATCCATGAAGGTGTACGAGGACGAGCGGACGCTGGCCATCATGGACATCAATCCGCTTACGTCCGGACACTGCCTCGTCCTCACGAAGGCGCACGCGGCCACCCTCTGGGAGTCGGAGGTGGAGGATCTGCAGGCGGCCATCGCCACTGCCCGGAAGATGGCGAAGGCGCTGCGGGAAGCGCTGAAGCCGGACGGGCTCAACGTGCTGCAGGCCAACGGTGCCGCCGCCTTCCAGTCCGTGTTCCACTTCCACCTGCACCTCATCCCGCGCTGGAGCAAGGACGGCAAGGGCTTCGACTGGACGCCGGTGCCCGGCGACCGCGCGCAGATCATCGCCGTGGGCGAGCGCGTCCGCGACCTCGTGGGGGAATGACCGTGGCCGAGCGCACGGTACGGGTCGTGGTTGCCAAGCCGGGGCTCGACGGGCACGACCGCGGGGCCAAGATCGTGGCGCGCGCCCTTCGCGATGCCGGCTTTGAGGTCATCTACACGGGGCTGCACCAAACGCCGGAGCAGGTGGTAGCCACCGCGCTGCAGGAGGACGCCGATGCCATCGGTCTCAGCGTGCTGTCGGGCGCGCACAACTACCTGTTCAAGCGCGTGCTCGAGCTGCTGCGCGAGAAGGGGGCCGACGACGTGGTCGTCTTCGGCGGCGGCATCATTCCCCCCCAAGACATCGCCGCCCTCAAAGCGCTCGGCGTGAAGGAGCTGTTCACGCCGGGGACCTCCACGCAGGACATCATCCGCTTCGTCCGCGAGCACGTTCGCGCCGCTGTGTAGCGTGCCGTTGGTGGGAGACAGCCGTGGCTGACGAGGACGTGCAGTCCGAGATCGAGCGCCTGCGGGCAGAGAATGCCGCCCTCAAGGCGGGAGCGACACGCGGGGTGTCGCTCAAGGTGAGCGAGAAGGGCGGCGTGTCGGTGTACGGGCTCGGGCGCTTTCCGGTCACGCTCTACAAGGAGCAGTGGACGAGGCTGCTCGACATGGCCGACGACATCCGCGCCTTCCTGAAGGCGCACGACGCCGAGCTGAAGGCCAAGGAGAAGCGCTAAGGACTCGATGGACTTCGAGCTGACGCAGGAGCAACGCAGCATCCGCGAGGTCGCCCGCGAGTTCGCGGCAGGTGAGCTCGGCGACAAGATCGCGCCGTACGACGAGCGCAGCGAGTTCCCCCACGAGATCGTCAAAAAGCTTGGGCCCCTCGGCTTTCTCGGCGTCGTCATCCCGGAGGAGTACGGGGGCGCCGGGCTCGATTATGTATCGTACGCGCTCATCGTGGAGGAGCTGAACCGCGGCGACGCCTCCGTCGGCATCACCATGTGGGCGCACAACTCGCTGTGCGCCAACCACATCGCGCTCTTCGCCTCCCCCGCGCTGAAGGCGAAGTACCTGCCGCCGCTGGCGCGCGGCGAGGTGCTCGGCGCGTGGGGGCTCACGGAGCCCGGCTCCGGCTCGGACGCCGCCGCGCTGCGCACGCGCGCCGACAAGCGCGACGGCGGGTGGGTGCTCAACGGCAGCAAGGCCTTCATCACCAACGCGTCCGTGGGGCAGACGGCGGTGGTGATGGCGCGCACGAGCCCGGGCGGGAAAGCGAAGGGCATCTCCGCCTTCGTGCTGGAGAAGGGCATGCCGGGCTTCAGCGCGGGCACGCCGTACCGCAAGCTGGGACTCCACGCGTCCGACACCGCGGAGCTGATCTTCGAGGACGCGCGCGTGCCCGCCGGCAATCTCGTCGGCGAGCCGGGCGCGGGCTTCGTGCAGGCCATGCAGGTGCTGGAGGGCGGGCGCATCGCCATGGCCGCCATGTCGGTGGGCATCGCGCAGGCCGCCCTCGACCAGGCGGTGAAGTACATGAAGCAGCGCAGCGCCTTCGGCAAGACGCTCGCCGAGTTCAACGGCTTGCAGGGCATGATCGCCGACATCGCCACCGAGGTGGAGGTGGCGCGCCTGCTCACGCTGCGCGCGGCGTGGCTGAAGGACCAGGGCCGGCCCGCCATGCAGGCGGCGGCGATGGCCAAGCTCTTCGCCTCCGAGACGGCGATGCGGGCGGCGTCGAAGGCGGTGCAGGTGCACGGCGGCGCCGGCTACATCACGGAGTTTCCCGTGGAGCGCATCTTCCGCGACGCCAAGCTCACCGAGATCGGCGAAGGGACCTCCGAAGTCCAACGCATGCTCATCGCGCGGGGTATCTTGCAGCTGTCGTGAGCGAGCTCATCGTCGTCGATTCCGTCAGCAAACGGTTCGCGACGACCTCTGGGCCGGTGGAAGCCCTTCGCAACGTCTCCCTCGCCGTGGGCAGCGGCGAGTTCTGCACCCTCCTCGGTCCCTCCGGGTGCGGCAAGTCCACCCTCCTCGGCATGCTCGGCGGCCTCATCGCGCCCGACGAGGGCACGGTCACCGTGGACGGGCGCGGGGTGAGCGCGCCCGATCCCCGCCGCGTCGCCACCGTATTCCAGGACCCCGGCCTCTTTCCGTGGCGGACGACGGTGGAGAACATCGAGTTCGGCCTCGAGCTGCAGGGCGTGCCGCGCGCGCGCCGGCGTACCGTCGCCACGGAGCTGCTGGCGCCGCTCGGGCTCAAGGAGTTCGCGGGCAAGTACCCGCGCGAGCTGTCGGGCGGCATGCGCCAGCGCGTGGCCATCGGGCGCGCCCTCGCCATCGACACGCAGATCGTCCTCATGGACGAGCCCTTCGGCGCCCTCGACGAGCAGACGCGCGTGCTCATGGGCGAGTGGCTGCTCGAGATCTGGCGGCGCACGCGCAAGACGGTCGTCTTCGTGACCCACAGCCTGCACGAGGCGCTGGCCCTCTCCACGCGCGTGATCGTCATGACGGCGCGGCCCGGACGGATCAAGAGCGTGCTGGAGCTGCCCCTGCCGTACCCGCGCGCGATGGAGTCCGCGGAGCTGGTGGCGCTGCGCGCCCGGCTGTGGGGCGAGATCCGCGATGAGTCGCTGCGGGCGATGGGCGAGCGGCCGTGAGCGTACGCCTGGCGCAGGCGGCGATCGTGGTCGCCGTGCTGGGCGCGTGGGAGATCTTCGCCCGCTTCGCCAACCCGTTGCTGTACGTGCCCCCGTCCGCGGCCGTGCCCGCGCTGGGCCGGCTCCTCCGCCTCGAGTCCTATCCCGACCTGCCGGAGCACCTGCTGCTCACCGTGCGGGAGATCGTGGCGGCGTACCTGCTTGCCATCGCGGCCGGCCTCGCCTGCGGCTTCGCCCTCGGCTTCAACCGTGTCGCCGGCCGCGCCTACGGCCCGCTCATCGCCGCGCTGTACGCGGTGCCCGCGGTGGTCTGGTACCCGTCGCTCATGCTGTTCTTCGGCCTCGACGCCGCTTCGAAGATCGCCTTCGGCTTCCTGCTCGGCTTCTTTCCCATCACGCTCGCCGTCCTCGCCGGCATCCGGCAGGTCAATCCGCAGCTCGTCACGGTGGCGCGCGCCTTCGGCGCCTCCTCGCCCACGATCTTCCGCAAGGTCATGCTGCCCGCGATGCTGTTCACCCTCGTGGGCGGCCTGCGCACGGGGCTGGCGCTGGCCGTCATCGGCGTCATCGTGGGCGAGATCCTCGGCTCCAAGGCGGGCATGGGCTCCCTCATCAACCACGCCTACGGCCTCTTTCGCACCGCCGACTACGTCGCCCTCGTGGTGGTGACGCTCGTCCTCATCCTCGCCTCGGACGCCATCGCCAGCCTCGCCGAGCGGCGCGCGCAGCGGTGGACGGAATGAGCGACATTGAGGATGGGGGCCCCGACATGGCCCCCATACCCCCAACGCTCGGCAGCGCCCCGGCCAAGCCGGGGCGCTCCTCGGGGAGACGGTAGTCCAGTGAGCGACACGTTCCGGGTGCGGCTGCTCCAACTGACGAGCGTGGTGGTGGTGCTCGCGGTGTGGGAGGCGATCGCGCGCGCGGGGTGGGTCGATCCACTGTTCGTGCCCTCGCCCACGGCCGTCGCGCGCGCCTTCGGGCGGGTGGGGGGCGCGGCGCTGGCGGGCCTCGGCGACACGCTGTTCAAGACCGCCGTCGCCTACGTGTTGTCCGTCGTGCTCGGCGTGAGCGCGGGCGTGGTGATCGGCTCCATGCGCTCGCTGCGCGGGGTGGTGAACCCCTTCGTGATCGCCCTCTACGGGATCCCGAAGATCCTGGTCCTGCCGTGGATCGTCCTGCTCCTCGGCTTCGGTACCTCGCCCGCCATCGTGTACGGGACCATTCACGGGCTGTTTCCCATCGTCGTGCTCGTGATAGGCGGAGTGCGCGACGTGGACCGCACGCTGCTCACCGTCGCGCGCGCCTTTGGCGCCTCCACGTGGCAGCTCTACTGGAAGGTCATCCTCCCCGCCATCGTGCCCACCGTGCTCGCGGGCATGCGCCTCGCCGTGGTGTTCTGCCTGCTCGGCGTGCTCGTGGTGGAGATGTTCGCGGGTGTGCGGGGCATGGGCTACGTCATGAGCGCGCTCGCCAACGGCTTCCAGGCGGCGGAACTCTTTGCGGTCACCGCCATCGTGTCCGTCGCCTCCATCGTGATCGTGCTCTCTCTCGACGCGCTCGGCGAGCGGCTCTCGGTCTGGCGCGGGTAAGTCGGAGGTCACCGCCATGAAGGTCACCCGGGTCGTCGTCCACCGCCTCTCGGTGCCGCTGCCGCGCCCGGTGCGGACCGCGAGCCACAACCACGCCCACGCCGACACCGTCGTGGTCGAGATGCGCACGGATGCGGGCCTCGTCGGCTCCGGCTACTGCTTCGCCTTCGGAGCGGCGCGGGCCCGGGCGCTCGCCGCCCTCGTGGAGGACCTGCTGCCGCTCTACGAGGGCCGCGATCCCGTCGCCGTGCAGGCGCGCTTCGCGGAGGCCTGGCGCTCGCTGAACTTCGTCGGCCACACGGGACTGGCCATGATGGCGCTCTCCGCGCTCGACACCGCGTGCTGGGACATCGCCGCCCGCGCGGCGAACGTCCCGCTCGCCCGCTACCTGGGCGGCGAGCGGGACCGTATGCCCACCTACGCCTCCAGCGGGCTGTGGATCGACTATTCCATCGACGAGCTGCTGCGCGAGGCGGAGGTGTTCGGCAGGCAGGGGCACCGCGCGATGAAGATGCGCATCGGGCGCGCGCGACCGGCAGAGGACGTGGAGCGCGTGCGCCGCGTGCGGGAGGCGATCGGCCCCGACGTCAAGCTGCTCGTCGACGTCAACCAGGGATGGGACGAGCCCACGGCCATCCGCGTCGGGCGCGAGCTGGAGGCCTTCGACCTGTACTGGCTCGAGGAGCCGCTGCCGTACGAGGATCTCGAGGGCTGCGCGCGCGTGTCCGCGGCGCTCACGATGCGGGTGGCGACGGGCGAGACCGACTACGGAAGCCTCGGCATGAAGCGCCACCTCGACCTGCGCGTCGCCGACGTGCTCATGCCCGACTTGCAGCGCATGGGCGGGCCCACGGAGTTCATGCGCGCGGCCGCCCTCTGCCAGGCCTATCACCAGCCCGTCTCCTCGCACCTGTTCACGGAAGCCTCGTGCCACCTGCTGGCGGCTGCGCCCAACGGTCTCATCCTCGAGCACATGGCGTGGTGGCAGGAGCTCTTCACCGAGCCGCTCGCGGTCGAGGACGGTCATGTCGTTCTGCCGGGCGGGCCGGGCATCGGTGTCGACCTCGCGCCGCGCGCGCTGGAGCGGTTTCGCGCCTGACGGTGCCGCCCGCTGCGGTCCCATCCCGACGCCGCTGAAATTCCGCGTGCCGTAAACCGTCAACCGAGTGACAAATCGCCATTTTCTCCGGGTGATTTATGATCGGTCGACATCGCAGTAAGCCCTCCTCGATCGTACAAATACCCAACTCTCCAATACTTACGATCCATACATAGGTCTGGAACGAAACTTGCCACTGTGATCGGGCGCGGCCGCAAACGGCCGACGGACTACGCAGGAGGGCAATGATGGCGACGGCGACGATGAAACGAGAGCACTCCCGCTCGATGCCGGTGCCGCGGGTGACGACGGTGTTCCTCTCCGAGGGCCGCATTCACCACACGCGGTGCCGGGGCGCGATCGACTTCCGCGGCAGCCGCGGCGGCGTCGAGCTGGACTTCTACTGCCGCACGTGCCGCGAGCACGTGACGCTGCCGGAGCACGCGGTGGCCCGCGTGGGCGCCGATCCGATGCTCGCCGGCGGGGCCACGACCTCCCGCTGAGCCATCACGTCGTGCGTGAGCGTCGCAGCGGCCGGCTGCGCCTCACGTACGACACCCTTTAGGCTCGCGCCTCAGACGATCCCGCGCGCGACGAGCGCGTGCAGCTCGTCCCGCGTGAGACCGAGCCGCCCGCAGTAGATCTCCTCGTTGTGCGCGCCCACCTCCACGGGGCCGGTGTGCTCGATGCGTCCCGGGCTCGCCGTCAGCCGCGGCACGATGCCCGCCATCGCGAGCATGCCGCCGAGGGGGCTCGGCATCTGCACGATGTTGTCGCGCGCGCGCACGTGCGGATCTTCGAAGAGGTCCTTCACGCTCGCCACGAGCCCGCACGGCACCTCCGCGGCCTCCAGCACCGCCAGTGCCTTCGCCGTCTCGATGGAGCCCACCCACGCCTGCACGAGGCCGTCCAGCTCGGTGCGGCGCCGGATGCGCTCTGCCATGGACGGGAACGTGTCGACGAGCGCGGGCTGGCCCATGGCCTGCGCGAGGCGCTCGAACATGCGGTCGTTCGTGCACGCGATGGCGATCCAGCGGCCGTCGCGTGACTGGTAGTGGTTGTGGGGCACGACGTACTCGGTGGCGGAGCCGATGCGCTCGCGCACGTAGCCCGTGGCCGCGTGCACGGGGATGATCTCGTCGAGCATCCTCAGCATCGGCTCGTAGAGCGCGACGTCCACGACTTGCCCTTCGCCGGTGCGCCGGCGGTGCTCGACGGCGGCGAGGGCGCCGAAGGCCGCGAGCGCGCCCGCGAGGTAGTCGGGGATGGTCGGCGTGCCGGGCGTCACCGGCGGCCGGTCGGGATACCCGGAGAGGTAGCTGAGCCCGCCCATCGCGGCCGCGATGCGACCGAAGCCGGGGCGCTCGCGGTAGGGCCCGGTCTGGCCGAAGGCCGAGATGCGCACCATGACGAGCCCCGGGTTCTCGGCGCGCAGGTCGTCCCAGCCGAGGCTCCAGCGCTCCATCGTCCCGGGACGGAAGTTCTCGGCCACGATGTCAGCTCCGGCGGCGAGCCGCTTGATGAGCGCCTGGCCCTCGGGCACGCGCAGGTTGCACGTGATCGACTTCTTGTTGCGTGACTCCACGAGCCACCAGTAGGAGAGTCCCTCGCGCGCGGGCGTGCCGAGCCGGCGCAGGTCGTCGCCGCGGCCGGGCTGCTCCACCTTGATGACGTCGGCGCCGAACTCACCGAGCAGCGTGCAACAGAAGGGCGCGGCGACGAAGGTGGCGAGGTCGAGGACGGTGAGGCCGGCGAGCGCGCCCGACTTGGGCTGACCCTGCGCCATGAGGCGCCTCCTTGGACGATCACGATCGCCGCCGTGCGTTCAGGCTGTCCTGGACATCGTATTCCCACTTGTCGAAGAGCGGGGTCATGAAACCGGAGATGGCCACGAGGTCGAATGCTGTCCCGCGCGGGACGGCGAGTCAAGGCGCCGCGTGCTATCTTCCCGCTCACGGAGGTAGACGGCCATGCTCGTTCCGCTCACTCTCGGCGACTTTCTCGAACGCGCGGAGACCGTGTACGGCGACCGCGAGGCCGTCGTGGACGAGCCGAGCCCGCCCGGCGGCGGTCTCGGCCGCTTCACCTACGCACAGTTCGGCGAGATGGCGCGGAGCCTGGCGGCCGCGCTCGACGACCTCGGGGTGGGGGAGAACGAGCGCGTCGCCATCGTCTCTCCCAACGCGGCGCGCTTCCTCGTCAGCCTCTTCGGCGTCAGCGTGTTCGGGCGCATCCTGGTGCCGGTGAACTTCCGGCTCAATCCAGACGAGATCCGCTACATCCTCGAGCACTCCGGCGCCTCCGTGCTCCTCGTCGATCCCGACCTCGACGAGCCGCTGCGCGGGATCCCCGTCAAGCACCGCGTCGTGCTCGGCGCCGCCACCGACGAGCAATGCTTTCTTCGCAAGGACGCGCGGCCGCGGCTGCGGGCCGCCGACGAAAACGCCACCGCCTCCATCAACTACACGTCGGGGACCACGGCGCGCCCCAAAGGCGTGCAGCTCACCCATCGCAACTTCTGGCTCAGCGCCGTCACCTTCGGCTGGCACCTGGCCCTCAACGACCGCGACGTGTACCTGCACACGTTGCCCACCTTCCACTGCAACGGGTGGGGCATGCCGTACGCGGTGACCAGCATGGGTGTGCGCCAGGTCATCATCCGTAGGATCGACGGTGAGGAGATCCTGCGCCGCATCGAGGGCGAGGGCGTGACGCTCTTCAACTGCGCCCCGGCGGTGATCGCCGCCGTGCTGGACGCCGCCGCCGCCCGGCGCGGCAAGGGGATGGCGGTGCCGGGGCGCGGCCGCGGGCGCGTCGTCATTGCGGGCGCGCCGCCGCCCTCCAAGACGATCGAGCGGATCGAGACCGAGCTGGGCTGGGAGTTCATCCAGATCTACGGGCTCACGGAGACGTCGCCGCTGCTCACCATCAACCGCGCGCCGGCGGAGTGGGATGGTCTCGACCCCGCGGAGCGGGCGCGGCGCCTGTCCCGCGCCGGCGTGCCGGCGCTGGGTGTGCGCGTGCGTGTGGATGCCGAAGGCGAGCTGCTGGCCCGCTCCAACCACGTCTTCGAGGGGTACTGGAAGCAGCCGGAGGAGACGGCGAAGGCCATCGCCGACGGCTGGTTCCACACGGGCGACGGCGGCTACCGCGAGGGCGCCTACATCGCCATCAGCGACCGCAAGAAGGACGTGATCATCACCGGCGGCGAGAACGTGTCGTCCATCGAGGTCGAGGACTGCCTGTTCCAGCACCCGGCGGTGGCGGAGGTCGCCGTGATCGGCGTCCCGGACGAGAAGTGGGGCGAGACCATCAAGGCGCTCGTCGTGCTGCGTCCGGGCGGGGCCGCCACCGAGGGCGATCTCATCGAGCATTGTCGAAGCCGGATGGCGCACTACAAGTGCCCGACCTCCATCGAGGTGCGGGAGGCGCTCGTCCGCACGGCCACCGGCAAGCTGCAGAAGTTCAAGCTGCGCGAGCCGTACTGGGCCGGCCGTGCGCGTCGCGTGAACTGATCGAGGAGCGCCACGGCGTTGCCCCCTGACGCGGGGCGCCGCGGAACATCGAGGAGCGCCACGGCTTTGCCGGGGTGCTGCCGAGCGTTGGGGGATTGGGGGCCCATCGAGGCCCCCATGTCAGTCGCGCGCCCCCCATCCAACTACGGAGACTCGGGGACGAGCTCGCGGGCGATGAGCCTGAAGGAGTCGATCGTCACCGTGACCACCTCGCCGGGCTGAGTCAGCCGCGCCCAGAACGGCGAGCGACCCTGCGCCGAGATGTTGCCGTACACCCACGCGTGCGTCTCCGTCGGCGTCGAGGCGCCGTCGCGGATCTCGAGCTTCAGCCGCATGAGGCCGATGCGGTACTGCGAGTCGTTGTAGACGAAGCCCTCGATCCCCCGCCGCTGCGTGCTGGGTTTCCACTCGACCCTCAGCGCCTTCGCGGTCTCGGCTTCGGCGGATTGAGCCGCCGCCACGTCCACGAGCGCGAGCCCGCACACACCCGCCACCCCCACTGCCACCAGCCATCGCGCTGCCGTCCGCAGTGTTCGCATGGCGTCGAAGGTAGTCGAGCGCGCAGAGGCGGTCAAGGCTGTCGCGCCGCTTCAGCCATCGCGGTCGCCCTGCCCCTTGAACTGACTCTCGGCGGCGCCGAAGAGGACGTTGAAGGTCGTGAGGCTGCCGTAGCAGCGGCTGACGTAGCCCTGGAGCTCGAGCTTCTCCTCCGGGGCGAGGGTGGGGTGACTGTTGAGCTTCTGCTCGAGGACGCGCAGCCGGTCGCGAATGCCGATGATCTTCTTGAAGAACATCTCGAGGGGCACGTCCTTGGGCTGCGTGCCTTCCTTGCCCGGGATGAGCCGCAAGGTTCCCCCCACCCAGCGCTTGCCGAGCTCGAGGTCGACGTCGAGCGCGCCGTGGTCGCCGAGCACCTCGCGCATGGCCTGCTTGATGCGGTCCAGCTCGGGGTCGCCGGCGGCCTCTTCCACCGTCACGTCGTCGAACCCGAACGCCACCCGGCGCGTCTCTCCGCCGCGGAAGAGAATCACGTAGGCGTCGCCGTCGTAGCTCATGATGCGGCCGCTCCCGAAGTGCGCATGGCGCACGACGCTGCCCACGCCGAAGCGCGGCCGGGCGCGGGCGGGCGCGGCGTCACTCATGCAACTGGCCCGGATTATTCATGAGCGACGCGCCCGCTGAACCACCGACC
>CAYQQT010000061.1:0-11615 GCA_964419375.1 uncultured bacterium | reverse complement strand
ACTCCCGGGGAGGATGCGATGGACGTCGGTGTGCAGATGGTGTTCTCCAGCTACGGGTGGAGCAACGTGTCCGATGAGCAAGTCTGGGACGAGGAGTTGCATCTCGCCCGCCTGGCCGCCGACCTCGGCTTCGACGTCCTGTGGTCCGTGGAGCACCACTTCAACGACTACTCGTTCTGCCCGGACAACCTGCAGCTCATGTCCTACCTCGCGGCGGTCTGCCCGGATGTCGATCTCGGTACCGCCGCGGTGATCCTGCCCTGGCACGATCCCCTGCGCGTCGCCGAGCAGGTGTCCGTCCTGGACCACCTCAGCCGGGGCCGCCTCCGCCTCGGCATGGGTCGCGGCCTCGCCCGGCGGGAGTTCGAGGCCTTCCGGGGCACGATGGACGAATCGCGGGGGCGGTTCGACGAGGCCGCGGAGATGATCCTGCGAGGCCTTCGCACCGGATTCATGGAGAGTGACGGGCCATTCTACCGGCAGCCGAGGACGGAGATCCGGCCGCGCCCGACGCGGAGCTTCGAAGGCCGCGTGTACGCTGTGGCCTCGTCCGACGACTCGGTGGTGTCGGCGGCAAGGCTGAACGCGCACATGGTCATGTTCGCAGACCGGCCCTGGCCGATGCGCATGCCGGCCATCGAGAAGCACCGCGAGCTCGTGCGCGAGATGCATGGAACGGAGGCGGACCCGCCCTTGCTGGCCGACTTCTGCGTGTGCACGCCCACTCTGGATGGTGCGGAGGCGACGGCGCGCCAGTACATGGGCAAGTTCGTCGAGAGCAACTTCTATCACTACGAGCTGCTGGGGCCGCACTTCAGCACCGTGAAGGGCTACGACGCCTACGCTCAGAAGATCGCGATGGCCCGGGAGATCGGCATGGACGGGATCGTGTCGGCGTTCATGGAGGCCGCGGTCTGGGGCCCGCCCGACCGGGTACTGCGCAAGCTCGAGGAGCGTCGGACCATCGTTGGCGACTTCGAGCTTGCCACGTCGTTCCGCTTCGGTGGCACACCGTTGGACCTGGCCGAATCCGGACTTCGTCTCTACGCCAAGGAGGTCATGCCGGTGGTGCGCTCCTGGACGAGCGCGTCTACTGAGCGAAAGTTGCGCTAGACTCCACCGAACGCGATGCTGCCCGACAATCTCGGCTACCTTTTCGACTCTGCCCTGGTCCTCACGCCGTCGGCGCCGGCGGTGTTCCAGGACGAGACCGTCCTCACCTTCGCCGACCTCGATGCGCGTGCCAACCGCGTCGCGAACGCGCTGGCCGGGCTGGGGGTGGGGCCCGAGGACCGCGTGGCGCTGGCGTTCAACAACGACTGGCGGTTCCTCGAGGCGCTCTTCGGCGCCATGCGGCTCGGGGCCGTGCCGGTGCCGCTCAACATCCGCATGGGCGACGACGCCCTGCGGTACATCGTCGAGGACTCGGAGGCGCGCGTGCTGGTCGCGAGCGCGGCGATGGCCGAGCGAGCCCGAGCGCTCGCGGAACGTGTGCCGGCCATCAAACATCTCCTCGTCGACGGCCCCGCCGAGGGCGGCATTGCGTACGAGCCGTTCGTCAGCGGAGCGTCCTCCACGTTCCCGCGGCGCCGAACCGCGGGTGACGAGGTCTGCATGCAGCTCTACACCTCGGGCTCGACGGGCAAGCCCAAGGGCGTGCTCCTGACGCACGCGGGGCAGATCTGGAACGCCGACATCCTCCGCAAGTCGATGCTGTGCGACGAGACCGAGCGCGCGCTCGTGGCGGTGCCGCTCTACCACAAGAACGCGATGGCGGGGGCCGTGAAGCCCTTCCTGCTCGCCGGAGGCTCGGTGGTGATCCTGCCCGGCTTCGACGCCAAGGAAGTGATCCGCGCCATCGACCGCTACAAGGTCACGTACCTCACCGGAGTGCCCGCGATGTACAGGATGCTCCTCGCCGAGAAGGACCTGCTCGCCCGTCACGACGTGTCGAGCATCCGCTACGCGCTGTGCGGATCGGCGGAGGTGCCCGACGAGCTGCTCGCTGAGTTCCGTGACGTCTTCGGCGCGCCCATCGCGGAGAGCTACGGGCTCACCGAAGGCGGGCCGGTGCCCGTGGTTAATAACCGGTGGGCCCTCAAGAAGCGGGGCAGCTGCGGCGTCGCGTTCCCGGGCTGCGACGTGAAGCTCATCGACGATGCGGGCCGTGAAGTCGGCGTGGACGCGGTGGGCGAGCTGGTAACGCGCAACCCGGGCGTCGCCCGCGGCTACTGGAAGCTGCCGGAGGTGTGGGCGCGCAAGTACCGGGACGGCTGGCTGCACACGGGCGACCTGATGCGCCGCGACGCCGACGGCTACTACTACTTCGTCGGCCGCAAGGACGACATGATCAACGTGGCCGGCGAGAACGTGTACCCCAAGGAGGTCGAGGACATCCTCCTCCGCCATCCGAACCTCCGCGACGCGTGCGTGGTGCCCGCGCCCCACGCCGTGAAGGGCGCGGTGCCGGTCGCGTTCGTGGTGGAGCGCGAGCGGGGCCGGACCGACGAGGCCGAGGTGAAGCGGTTCTTCCTCGAGCGCGGCGCGCCCTACGCCCACCCCCGCCGCGTCGTCTTCCTCGAGGCGCTGACTCTCAGCGGCACCGGCAAGACCGACCGTGCCGCGCTCCGCGCCCGGGCGCAGGACCTCGGCACCGGCCCCTCGTGATGGCCGAATCGCTCGGCTTCGACCACTCACCGTTCATGCGCTTCCTCGGGCTGCAGCTCGTGCGCGCGGAGGAAGGCAGCGTCGAGATCCGCCTGCCCTTCCGCGAAGAGTTCCTCCGCACCGACGGCTCCGACTGGCTGCACGGGGGCGTCGTGAGCGCGCTCGCCGACATCGCCGGCGACTACGCGGTTATCACGCAGACGGGCACCGGCGTGCCCACCATCGACCTGCGCGTCGACTACCTGAGGCCGGCGCGCCGCGGCGACCTGGTGGCGACGGGGCGAACGCTGCGCGTCGGGCGCACGGTGAGCGTGGCCGACGTGGAGATCCGCGACGCGACGGGAACGGTGGTGGCGGTAGGGCGCGCCGTCTATGCCTCGCCCCGTAAAGGAGACTGAGATGACTGATCTACCGCCGGATGACCTCAACGACATCGGCGTGCTCAGGCGCCGCGAGATCGAGGCGCGCATCCTGATGCCGGTGCTGGAAGCGCTGGGCGCCGAGTTCGGGCGCGAGCGCGTGCAGCAGGTCGCGCGCGACGTCGTGGTGGACGTGGCGCACCGCCAGGGCCGTGAGCTCGCCGAGCGCATCGGAGGCAATTCTCTCGACGACTTCGCGCGCGCGCTGGACGACTGGAAGAAGGGCGATGCCTACCGCATGGACGTGCTCGAGCAGACGCCGCAGCGCTTCTCGTTCAACGTGACACGCTGCCGGTACGCGGAGATGTACCGGGCGCTCGGCATCCCCGAGATGGGCGCCCTCCTGTCGTGCAATCGCGACGCCTCGCTCGTGGAAGGCTTCAACCCCGACGTGCAGCTCACCCGCACGCAGACCATCATGGGCGGCGCCACGCACTGCGATTTCCGCTTCGAAGTCCGCCGTCGTCCCGAGGCACGCTGAGGTGCGAGCGGTCGTCATCGAGGGACACGGCGGCCTGGACCGTGTGAAGCTCCGCACGGACTGGCCGGAGCCGAAGCCCGGCCCCGGGCAGGCGGTGGTCGACGTGCGCGCGTGCGGGCTCAACTACCTCGACATCTTCGTGCGCCGCGGCATGCCCGGGCTGGCGGTGGAGATGCCGCGCATCCCCGGCGGCGACATCAGCGGCGTGACGAGCGTTGTCGGTACCGGCGTCGACGACGGCTGGATCGGACGGCGGGTGATGATCGATCCGCACATCAAGTCCGGTGGCGCGCTGGGCGAGCACGCCAACGGTGGGCTCTGCGATCGCATCGCGGTGGACGCCGCCAACCTCGTCGCCATGCCGGAGGCGGTGTCCTTCGAGCAGGCGGCGGCGCTGCCCATCGCGTACGGCACCGCGTGGCGGATGATGATCGCGCGCGGCGGGGTGCAGAAGGGCGAGACGGTGCTCATCCTCGGAGCGAGCGGCGGCGTGGGCACGGCGTGCGTGCAGATCGCGAAGAACCTCGGCGCGGAGGTGATCGCGTGCGCCAGCTCGGCGGACAAGCTGCGGCGTCTGAAAGAGCTGGGCGCCGACCACCTCATCGACTACACGCGCGAAGACTTCTCCCGGCGGGCGTGGGAGATCTCCGGCAAGAAGGGCGTCGACGTCGTCATCAACTACACCGGCGGCGACACGTGGGTGCCGAGCATTCGCGCCCTCGCCCTGCACGGACGACTCCTCACGTGCGGGGCCACCGCCGGGTACGACCCGCCCGAGGACATCCGCTACATCTGGCGGCGTGAGGTGAACATCATCGGCTGCAACGGCTGGACGCGGAACGATCTCGAGCAGCTCCTGGCCGAGGTGGCGCGGGGCACCATCCGGCCCATCATCGACCGCGTGTTTCCGCTGGAGCAGGCGGCCGAGGCGATGCGCGTGATCGAGAACCGTGAGGTGTTCGGCAAGGTGATCCTCCGCCCGTGAGCGCCCCCGTGCTCAACGTGGGAGCGCTGCTGTCCCGCCACACCCAAGGCGGGCTGACGGCCATCGTCGATCTCACCAATCCAGAGGGCGCGCGCGAGATCGGCTACGACGAGCTGGACCGCGCGTGCGACGCCGTCGCCGCCGGACTGGCCGCGCGCGGCCTGGGGCACGGCGATCGTGTCGGCATCCTCTCGCTGAACCGGCCTGAGTACGTCGAGACGCTCTTCGGAGCCATGCGCGCCGGGTGCGTGCCGGTGCCGCTCAACATCAAGCTGCCCGCGGACACGCTCGCCTACATCGCAGGCGACGCGGAGCTGGCCTGCGTCTTCGCGGACACCGTCCATCGACGCGTCTGCCCGAACGTCCCCGTTGTCGACTTCGACGACGGCTACGCGGAGTTCCTCAAGCCCGGCCCCTTCGCCGCCGTTCCCCCGGGATTAACGGATGTCTGCCTTCAGCCGTACACGTCGGGTTCGACGGGGCGGCCCAAGGGCGTGCTGCTTCATCACGCCGGCCAGGCGTGGCAGATCGACGTCCTCGTCCGCGCCCGGAACCTCACGCCTGCCGACAGCATCATGGTGGCCGCGCCGCTGTATCACAAGAACGCGCTGGTGTGGACGAAGGTCGGTCTCGGCGCCGGCGCCTCGCTGGTGATGCTGCCGCGGTTCGACGCGCGCCGGTACGTCGAGGCGATCGGGCGCTGGCGGGTCACCCGGCTCTCGGGCGTTCCCACGATGTTCCAGCTCATCCTGGCCGAGCAGCAGGCGCTGGCCGCCATCGACCGCACGACGGTACGCGCAGTGGGCGTCGGCTCCGCTCCGGCCTCGCCCGCGCTTATCGAGGCGCTGGAGCGCATGTTCCCCAACGCCACCGCCACCAACGGCTACGGCATCACCGAGGGCGGGCCCGTGATGTTCGGCCCGCATCCGAAAGGCACGCCGCGGCCGCCCGCGTCCATCGGCCATCCCCTGCCCGGCGCCGAGGTGAAGCTGGTGCCCGGCCCCGACGAGGGCGTGCTGTTCACGCGAAACCCGGGCGTGATGCTCGGCTACCACAACCTGCCCGCGGAAACGGCGCGGCGGCTGAAGGACGGCTGGCTCGACACGGGCGACATCTGCCGTCGCGACGCGCACGGCTTCTATTACTTCGTGGGCCGCGACGACGACATGTTCGTGTGCGGGGGCGAGAACGTCTACCCCGGCGACGTGGTGGCGATCATCGAGCGTCATCCCGACGTGCTGCAGGCGGCGGTGATCGCCGTGGACCACGAGTTGAAGGGGCAGGTGCCGACGGCGTTCGTGGTGGCGCGCCCGGGCTCGTCTCTCACCGAGCAGGCGGTGAAGGAGTGGACGCTCACCCACGGGCCGGCCTACGCGCACCCGCGGCGGGTGATCATGACGCCGGAGATCCCGCTCGCCGGCACCGGCAAGATCGACCGCGCCGCGCTCAAGGCGCTCGCCGGGCGATGACGAGACGGCGTGCTATAGTCCCACCGCTGCTCACGTCGAGGAGGAGGACACGGTCATGACGTTGAATCGGCGCACCTTCGTGAAAGCTGCCGGCGTCGCCGCCGCCGCGGGCCTCGCCCCGCAGATCCTGGTCCGCTCCGCCCGGGGCGCGGACAAGAACCGCGTCGTGTTCATCTCCGAGGAGTCGAACCCGAAGGCGATCGCGGTCTACGACAAGATCAACGCCGACTTCGAGAAGGAAACCGGGATCAAGGTCACGATGGAGTATCCCGGCTTCCGCGACATCGCCAAGCGCGTGGCGACCCTCATCGCCGCCGGCACGCCGCCCGAGCTCGTCTGGTACGGCGCCGGCCAGGCCATGAACCTCGCCATCGAGAACCAGCTCGCCGACGTGGGCGATCTCGTGAAGACCTTCAACATCCCCGACAACCAGCGGATGGTCTACAAGGGCGCCGACCGCTCCGTGCCCACCAGCCAGCAATTCGTGTACGGCTGGTACCGCAGGGACCTCTTCCAGCAGAAAGGCCTCGAGGTCCCCAAGAGCTGGGACGACTACCTCAAGGTTGCCGGCGCGCTCAACAACCCGCCGCAGATGTACGGCTGCATCGTGCCCTCGGCCGAGACGGGCGCCTCGACCCTCCTGCTCGAGACGATGTTCATGAAGAACGACGTCCACTGGTTCGAGTGGAACGCCGGCAAGAAGCAGTACGAGGTAGCGCTGGACCAGGGCCAGCAAAAGAAGCGGGCCGTCGAGACCCTCGACTACCTGCACGAGCTGCACAAGTTCTCACCGGAGGCCAGCACCTACAACTGGGCGGAGCTCATGAGCACGTACGTGGCGGAGAAAGCGGCGACCTCCTGGTACGTGGGGGCGCGCCTGCTCGAGCAGGTCACCGCCAACAACGCGCGTATCGCCGACGCCACGGTGCCCTTCGACCTGCCGAAGAAGATCACCGACCACTATTACCTGTCGATCCAGGGCTTCCACGTGCTGGAGAAGACCAACGTCGACGGCGCCAAGAAGTACGTCACCTTCTTCCTCAAGCACCCCGACGTCATCAAGTGGTATCACGCGGTGCCGCTGCACATCGTGCCCGCCAGCCGCGACATGCTGCGCTCGGCCAAGTACCAGGACCACCCCGTCATCCAGAAGCGGATGGACGTCCTCACCTTCCTGGACTCGATCTGGGGCAAGGGTGTGCCGCTGTACTACTGGGACGGCAAGGAGCTCAACCAGCACATCGGGCTCTACCACAACGAGAACCTCGGGGGCTGGATGCTGGCCATGCGCAACATCAAGGGCATGAAGTCGGAGGCTGTCGTCGACGAGGCGGCCGGCCAGGTCCGCAAGAAGATGCGCCGGGCCGGCTAGCAGGCGGCACGACAGGACGGGGCCGGTGCGCGCACGCACGGAGCACCGGCTCTGGGTCGTGGGAACCACCGGCCCCGCCCTCCTCCTGCTCGCCGTCGTCGCCTACCTGCCCATCACCTACGCGATCGGGCTGAGCTTCTTCAAGAAGACCGCCTTCAACCCGGCCTTCACCTGGACCGGCCTGCAGAACTACTGGTACATCGCCGAGGAGCCCGACCTCTGGCGCTCGCTCTGGCGCTCGGTGGTGTTCACCGCGGGCTCGGTGACGCTGCAGATGGTGTGGGGGCTGGTGACGGCGCTGCTGCTCAACCGCGCCTTCGCCGGCCGCACGTTCGTGCGCAGCCTCTTCATCCTGCCCTACCTGCTGCCCGGCATCGTGGTGGCGCTCCTCTTCCAGTGGCTGCTCAACCAGGAGTACGGCGTCGTCAACCAGATCCTGATGCAGGCCGGCCTCGTCGCCAGGCCCATCAACTTCTTCGGCGGCCTCGACACCGCGATGTGGTCGGTGGTCGGCATGGTGGGCTGGCAGTACGGCAGCTTCGCGACTCTCCTCATCCTGGCCCGACTGCAGGCCATCAATCCCAAGCTCTACGAGGCGGCCCGGGTGTCCGGCGCCGGTCCGCTGCGCTGCTTCTTCGACGTGACCCTGCCCAACCTGCGCACCACGCTGGTGGTGATCGCGCTCCTGCGCGGCATCTGGATGTTCAACAAGTTCGACAGCATCTGGCTGCTCACGCACGGCGGGCCGCTCAAGGCGACGGAGACGCTGCCCGTCTATGCCTATCGTCTTGCGTTCGAGGACTTCGATTTCGGGCTGGCGGCCGCCGCCTGCACCTTCATGTTCCTCGTGCTGCTGGTGGGGGCGATCGCTTACTTCAAGTTCCTCGACCCTACCCGCGAGGTCGAGGTGGGGCGGTGAGAGGCGCGCTCGAGCGCCACGGCCCGCTGCTGTTGCTGCTCGCGGTGCTGGCGGTGGTCGCCTTCCCGTTCTACTGGATGCTGCTCAGCAGCCTCACCCCGCGCCAGGTTCTGTTCCGGCCCCCGTACGCGTTTTTCCGCACCGATCTGTCGCTCGAAAATTACCGGGATCTGCTTTTCGCCAGCGAGTTCGTCATCTATCTTCGCAATAGTCTGATCGCGGCGGCGGGCGCCATCGTGCTCAACGTGGTGGCGGCGACGCTGGCCGGCTACGGCCTCACCCGCTTCGGCTTCCCGGGCAAGAAGACGTTCGCGTTCGGCACCCTCTTCTCGTACATGTTTCCGCCCATGCTGATGGCGATCCCGCTCTACATCCTCTTCTCGGCGCTCGAGATGCGGAACACCTACACCGGCCTCATCCTCGCCCACATGGCGCTCAGCCTGCCGCTCAATATCTGGCTCATGTGGCAATACTTCCAGATCGTGCCCGTCTCCCTCGAGGAGGCGGCGTGGGTGTCGGGGGCGGGGCGGCTGCGGGCGCTGCGCGAGGTCTGCCTGCCCTCGGCCCGACCCGGCATCCTGTCGGTGGCGATCTTCTCCTTCGCGCTCTCCTGGAACGACTTTACGTTCGCCTTCATCCTCCAGACCGAGCGCGCGATGTTCACCTTGCCCGTGGGCCTCGCCACCTTTGTCGAGCAGACCGCCATCCACTGGGGCATGGTGATGGCCGCCTCCGTGCTCGTCTCCGTGCCCACCTTCGCGCTCGTCTTCTTCCTGCAGCGCTACCTGCTGAGCGGCCTGAGGGTGGGAGGGGCGTAGGCGGTGGCGTTCTCCGTCCGCCTGGATCATGTGTCGAAGCGCTTCGGCCGCGGCGCGCGCGAGGTGGTGGCGGTGCGAGGCCTCACCGTCGAGGTCGCCGAGCGCGAGTTCTTCACGTTCGTCGGGCCGTCCGGGTGCGGCAAGACGACCACGCTGCGCATGATCGCCGGGCTGGAGGCCCCGACCGGCGGACGAATCTGGTTCGGCGACCAGGACGTCACCGACCGGCCACCGCAGAAGCGGGACATCGCCATGGTCTTCCAGGACATCGCGCTCTTTCCGTACATGACCGTGCGGCAGAACATCGCCTACCCGCTCCGCGTCGCGGGCATCCCCCGCGCCCGCATCGACGACCGCGTGGAGCGGGTGGCCGCCATGCTCGGCCTCACCGACAAGCTGGCCATGAAGCCGGCCCAGCTCTCGGGCGGCCAGCAGCAGCGGGTCGCGATCGGCCGCGCCATCATCAAGGAGCCGAAGGTGCTGCTCATGGACGAGCCCCTCAGCGCGCTCGACGCCCGCCTGCGCGCCGAGATGCGCACGGAGATCCTCCGCCTGCACCGCGAGATCTCCTCCACCATCATCTACGTCACCCACGACCAGGTGGAGGCGATGACGATGTCCACGCGCCTGGCCGTCATGGATGGCGGCGCCGCCATCCAGATCGACGAGCCCCGGCGCATCTTCCGCTCCCCGTGCGACCTCACAGTGGCGACCTTCATCGGCACCCCGGCGATGAACATCGTGCCTGCGACCGTCGTCGGCGGCAGCACCGGCCTCGCCGTCGAGCTGCTCGGCCACCGATTCCCCGTCGCCCCCGCGCAGTGCGCCAAGCTCGAGGGCAAGCAGCGGCTAAAGGCGGGATTCCGGCCGCAGGCGCTGCGGCTTGGTC
Organism: uncultured bacterium; assembly: GCA_964419375.1. Lineage (GTDB taxonomy): Bacteria > Methylomirabilota > Methylomirabilia > Rokubacteriales > CSP1-6 > JBBDXO01. The sequence goes on along the minus strand of CAYQQT010000061.1, from coordinate 1,596 downwards.
GTCCGCGGGCGGACGGCATCCGGGGGACGGTGTTCCTGCGCGAGCCGCTGGGGCTGGAGGACGAGGTACTGGTGCAGGTGGCGGATGGGACGCGGGTGAAGCTGGTTACCGATAGCGGCGCGGAGTTCGGGGAGGGGGCGGAGGTGGGGTTGGAGATCGCACCGCGCGATCTCTATCTGTTCGATGCGGAGTCGGGGCAGACCCTGTGTGAGCGCATCGACTAGGCAGGCCGACCTCGCGAACGTGCGTCGAACCCGGGTAGAGCTCTGCGAGGACAGTGAGGAGACGAGGCGAGAGGTTCTGGTCGAGCAGCAGCCTCACGCCGGCGGGACGGACACGAACTTGCGTTCCCGGTCAGCCGCGAACGAAAGGCAGGCGCGGAGGTCCTCGCGAGTCAGGTCGGGAAAGTCGCGAAGGATGTCATCTTCGCTCATACCCGACGCGAGGTATTCGAGGACTTCGGTGACCGCGATCCGGAGGCCCCGGATGCAGGCCTTCCCACCGCGCTTGCCAGGCTCGAAGGTAATCCGTGAACGCCAGCCCATAGAGTAAGCGTACGGCCGGTGGCCCCGTGAAATCAATCTGCATGTTGCGTCATCTGCCGCTTGACGCGCTTGGCGCGACGCACCACGAGATCGACCTCGCAGTCGAGCACTTGAAGCAGGGACAACAACTGATCCACGGACTTGCTGTAGTTCGTCTGGTCCAGGAGCCGATGGAATTGGGCCGCCGAGGTTCCGAGTCGGCGGATGATTTCGCGGCGACTTAGCGAACTGCCTGCGATTCGCCTCTGCACCTCGAGCGTCAGCTTGTAGAGCAACGCATCTCGCAAGTGATTGGGGTCACGGTTGTACGCGAGAGCCTGCTCGATGTGAGTCGTGCCCTCCTTGCCCGAAACGAGAACGTACGTGAAGCCTTCCGAGCCAAGATCCTTGTCGACGCACAGGCGCGCGATGGGGTCGTCGGGCGTTGGCTTCGGCTGGAGCTTGGAGAACGGGAAGAGCAGCCCTCCCTTTGATGTCGTGATCTCCACCGTCCTCCGACGCCGGTTAGCCGTCACCGCCCGAATCTTCATAGCCGGCTCTCAGACTCGAGTTCCAAGATCATTTGAACTATCTTCCTCGACCCCTGCCCTTCAACTTCCCTCACGGTAGACATGTACATGACATCACGGACGAGCGCCCCACGCCGCCCACGCGAGAGCGAGCCAGCCGAGGATGAACGCGAACCCACCGATGGGCGTGATGGCCCCAAGCGCCCGCACGCCGGTGATCGCCAGGAGGTAGAGGCTGCCCGAAAAGAGCACGGTGCCCGCGATGAAGAGCCAGCCGGCGGCGGTCACCGCGGTGCCGGGCCAGCGAGTAACCGCCCACGCGACGGCCAGCAGCGCGAGTGCGTGATACATGTGGTAACGCGCGCCGGTCTCGAAGGTTTGCAACGCTTCCGGCGAGAGGCGCGCGCGCAACCCGTGCGCGGCGAACGCGCCGAGCGCCACGGCGAGTGCCGCAGACACCGCCCCGAGGCCGAGAAAGACGCGATCCATCGCGTCCTTACTATAGCGGGACGGTGAGAGCGGCGCCGGGGACGACGATGCCG
>CAYQQT010000060.1:0-11662 GCA_964419375.1 uncultured bacterium | reverse complement strand
CGGGCGAGCACGCGGCGATTGTGGAGACGGTCGCCTGCCGGCGTCAATGTCCCGCGTTGGATACCGTCCAGCGGTGATAGAGTTTTCCGCACATGGCTCGGGACCTTCGCAGCCCGGATCCGGCGAATGCGGCACACGGGCTGCGCCCGGTGGTCCTCGTCGTCGACGACGACGCCGGCGTGCGCGACGCCTTCCGGCTCATTCTCGAGGACGCCTACGAGGTCATCGACGTCGCCGACGGCCCGCGCGCGCTCGACGTCATCCGCTCCTCGCAGGTGGACCTCGTGCTGCTGGACATCCGGATGCCGGAGATGGACGGCATCGAGGTGCTGGAGCGGCTCAAGGCGATCGACGAGGGCGTGGAGGTCATCCTCGTCACGGCGGTGAAGACGGTGCGCACGGCGGTGGCGGCCATGAAGCTGGGCGCCTTCGACTACCTCACCAAGCCCATCGACGACGAGGAGGACCTCCTCGCCCTCGTGCGGCGCGCGCTGGAGAAGCGCTCGCTCGAGCGCGAGGTCGTCTTCCTCCGCTCGGAGGTGGCGCGCCAGCACGAGCCGGACGAGATCGTGGGCCGGCACGCGGAGATGCAGCGGCTCTACCGGCTCATCGGCCAGGTGGCGCGCACGACGACCACCGTGCTCATCACCGGCGAGAGCGGCACCGGTAAAGAGCTCATCGCACGCGCCATCCACCGGCAGAGCCCGCGCAGCGACAAGCCCTTCGTGCCGGTGACCGCGAGCGCCATCTCCGAGAGCCTCGTGGAGTCCGAGCTGTTCGGCCACGAGAAGGGCGCCTTCACGGGGGCGTACCAGCGCAAGCTCGGCCGCTTCGAGCTCGCCCACGGCGGCACGCTCTTCCTGGACGAGATCTCGACCCTGAAGCCCGACGTGCAGGTCAAGCTGCTGCGCGCGCTCCAGGAGCGCGAGATCGAGCGCGTGGGCGGCACGCGGTCGATCAAGGTCGACGTGCGCATCGTGGCCGCCACCAACGTCGACCTCAAGCGGCTGGTGGCCACGGGCGCCTTCCGTGAGGACCTCTATTACCGGCTCAACGTGGTGCCGATCGCGGTGCCGCCGCTGCGGGACCGGCTCGAGGACCTGCCCCTGCTCGTGGACCACTTCATCCGGCGCTACACGCACGAGTTCAACAAGCGCATCCAGGGCCTGTCGCCGGAGGCGCTCGCCGTCCTCTCGGCCTACCAGTGGCCGGGTAACGTGCGCGAGCTCCAGAACATCATCGAGCGCTCCATCGTGCTGGTCGACAGCCCCGTCATCGGCGTGGGCGACCTGCCCCTCGACCTCACGGTGGCGCCCCATCGCGGCCGCGGACGTCGCGAAGAGATGCTGCCGCTGAACGAGGCGAGCGACGCCTTCGAGCGGCAGATCGTCATGCGCGCGCTTGCCAGCGTCGACGGCAACCAGAGCGAGGCGGCGCGGATCCTGGGCATCCACCGCAACTCCCTCAAGCTCAAGCTCGCGCGCTGGAAGCAGGGCAAGAAGGCGGGTCCGCCGTAGCACAGTCACGGTGCACCCTGCACCGTGGCTGTGCACTTCGGCGGCGACGGCAGCCATTATCAATGGGTTGCGTTTCCAGCGGATGCGTCGGCTGCACAGCTTATGGCCAATCGGCGGCCGTGACGCGCGTCTTGCGTCCGCACGCCATTCGATGAAAACCGCGCACTTGCACGGCATGCCGGTGGCGCCGGAGTGTGGCGATCGAATTGCTCTGGGATCTGCCCCGACAGGAAGCCGCGTCCTTCATGGGGAAGGACCCGAGTTTCCTGAAAGGGGAAAGAGCAATGACGAAGCTTCTCGCGGCGGTACTGGTCCTGGCCTCGTTCCTGTTCGCGGCTCCGGTCATCGAATCCGGCACGTCGGGTTCCACGCAGTTCTTCCAGGCGATCGGCACGGCCGACGGCGGCGGCGGCGGCGACTAATAGCCCTCGCCCGCTCGAGGGACTGGGTGTCCGCCCGGTGCTCGGTCGGGAAGAGAGGACGCAGCGCGTGCAGTCCTCTCGTCCTTCTCGTGCTCGCCACCGTCTGCGCCCTCGCCGCGCCGTTCGCGGCGGCGGCGCAGACGGGCGGCGCGCCCGCCGAGACGTCCGTGTACCGCCGTCCGCTCGGTCACGATCCGGCCACGCTCGATCCCGCGCGCATCAGCGACGTCTACAGTCGCTCCGTCGCCAACCAGATCTTCGACGGTCTCGTGGAGTTCGACCACACCCTCACGATCACCCCCGCGCTCGCGCAGTTCTGGAAATCCACCCGCGACGGGCTCACGTGGACGTTCATGCTGCGCAAGGGCGTCACGTTCCACCACGGACGCGAGGTGACCGCGGACGACGTCGTCTTCTCGTTCACGCGGATTCTCGATCCACGCCTGAAGTCGAGCTCGGCGGACGTGTTCATGGTCATCAAGGGCGCGCGCGAGTTCGCGACGGGCAAGGCTACGAGCGTGTCCGGGCTCACCGCCGTCGACGCCTCCACCGTGCGCATCACCCTCGAAGAGGCGTTCGGGCCCTTCGTCTCGATCCTCGCCATGGGGACCGCGAAGATCGTGCCGCGTGACCTCGTCGAGCGTCACGCGGAGGGCTTCGGTCTCAACCCGGTGGGCACGGGGCCCTTCAAGTTCTCGCAGTGGGAGCGGGGCCGGCGCATCGCGCTCGTGCGTAACGTCGATTACTACGGCGGTCCGCCGCGCCTGGGCCGGCTCGTGTACCGGATCTTCGAGGGCGAGGGCACGGCGCTGATGTACGAGAAGTTCAGGGCGGGCGAGCTGGAGGACAGCCCCATCCCCACGCCGGAGCACGGCCGCATCGCCCCCGGGTACCAGTACGTCAAGCGACCGATGTTCAACCTCCGCCACTATGGATTCAACACGCGGCTGAAGCCGTTCGACGACCGCCGTGTCCGCCAGGCGGTGGTGGCGGCGATCAATCGCCCTGCGCTGCTCGAGGAGATCTTTCGCGGGCGGTTCATTCCGGCGCACGGCGTGCTGCCCCCCGGCACGCTCGGCTTCAATCCCGCCGTGAAAGGCATTCCCTTCGACCCTGCGCTCGCGCGCCAGCTTCTCAAGGAGGCGGGCTACGCGGAAGGGCGCGGCCTGCCGCCCGTCACCTTCTGGTCCAGCGTGAAGTCCGAGCGCGTCGTGCGCGAGCACGCGGCGATGCAGGAAGCGCTGAAGGCGGTCGGCATCGCGGCGGACTTTCAGTACCAGACGGACTGGCCGGCGTTCTCGAAGCTCCTCGCGGAGGGCAAGGGCCACGCGTTCCTCTACGCCTGGTACGCGGACATCCCGGATCCGGACAACTTCCTGCACCTGCTCTTCCACTCGATGAGCCCACGCAATTACATGCGCTACGCCAACCCCATCATCGACGACATGCTGACCCACGCGCGCAACGAGGCGGATCTGCCCAAGCGCGTCGATCTCTATCGCCGGGCGGAGCAGATCATCCTGAACGACGCCCCCGTACTTCCCGTCTGGCACTACCCGTACGAGCGGCTCTTCCAGCCCTACGTGCGCAGCGTAGAGGTCAACGGCCTTGGTGATCCCTACATTCCCCTGCGGAAGATCTGGCTGGAGCGGCCATGAGGCTGCAGGCGAAGTTCCTCATGGGCACCCTCCTCGTGATCGCCTTCGTCATGGCGGCCGTCATCGGCGTCGTGGACACGCACCAGCGCGCCGCGATCGTCGGGGAAGTGGAGCGGCGGGGCGGAGTGCTCGCGCGCAGCCTCGCCGCCACGTCCCACGGCGCGCTCCTCTTCTACAACTTCACCGCCCTCGAGCAGAACGTGATGCGCGTGGCGGCGGAGGCGGACGTCGTGTACGCCATCGTGATCGACGGCGAGGGCAAGGTGGCCGCGCACAGCCGCCACCCCGAGCGCGTGGGCGTGGCGCTCCCGGGCGCCGTCGATCGTGACGCCGCCGCCGCGGAGGCGCCGCTCACGCAGGAGACGGTCCACGGCGGCGCGGCGATCTACGATTTCTCGATGCCCGTCATGGTCGACGCGCGGAAGTGGGGCACGGCGCGGATCGGGCTCTCCAAGCGCCGTATGGACGCGGAGATCCAGGACACGCGCCGGGAGCTGGGAGTGCTCACGTTCGTCATGCTCGTCGCGGGCGGCGTCGCCGCTTTCCTCGTCGCCCGCCGCATCTCCCGGCCCATGCAGGAGCTGGCGGCGGGCGCGGTGGCCATCTCGCGCGGCGACCTCAACCAGCGCATCGAGCCCGCCACCCAGGACGAGATCGGGCGCCTCGCGGTCGCCTTCAACCACATGGCCACGCAGCTGCTGCAGCAGCGCACCGCGCTCGAGGACGCCAACGGCGAGCTGCGCCGGCGCTTCGACGAAGTGGCGGATCTCAAGACCTATACCGACAACATCCTGAGCTCGCTCACGAGCGGCATCGTCACCGTCGACCTCGAGGGGCGCGTGGTCAGCCTGAACCCCGCCGCCGAGCTGATGACCGGCTTCTTCGGCGGCGAGGTGACGGGCCGGTACTGCACGGAGGTGTTCGCGCACACCACGGAGCTGGGCGAGGCGCTGATGGAGACGCTCACCACGCGCACCGCGATGCCCGGGCGTGCGCTCACGTTGCGCCGGCGCAACGGCCGCTCGCTGCCCGTGGAGCTGAGCACCTCCCCGCTGAAGGGCGTGGAGGGCAAGGACCTCGGCGTCATCGCCGTGCTGCGCGACCTCACCGTGGTGCGCGAGCTCGAGCGCCGGCTGCGGCGCTCGGACCGCCTCGCCGCCCTCGGCGGCATGGCGGCGGGTCTCGCGCACGAGATCAAGAACCCGCTCACCTCGCTGCTGACCTTCAGCCGTCACCTCGCGCGCAAATTCGACGACCCGAGCTTCCGCCAGAAGTTCCTCTCCGTGGTCCCCCGCGAGCTCGAGCGCATCAACTCCATCGTGGAGGGGCTGCTCGAGCTGGCGCGACCGACGCGCCTGCAGTTCCAGCCCCTGCGCGTGCCCGCGCTCGTCGAGCGCGTGCTGGAGCTGTACGGCAACCAGATCGACCAGGCGGCGGTGCGCGTGACGCGCGAGTACGCGCGTGACCTGCCCGCCGTGTGGGGCGACCAGGAGGCGCTCTACCAGGCGCTCGTCAACCTCGTCACCAACGCGCTCGACGCCATGGCGCAGGGCGGGCACCTCACGGTGCGGGCAGGCTGGAGCGAGGCGGGAGAGTACCTGCTGCCGGGTCGCGCGGCGCGGCGGCGGCTGAAGATCGAAGTGGAGGACACCGGAACGGGCATCGCCACCGCCGACAGCGACCGCGTGTTCACGCCCTTCTTCACCACGAAGGAGAGCGGCACCGGGCTCGGGCTCGCCCTCACCCACAAGATCGTCGAGGACCACGGCGGCTCCATCGACTTCCGGCCCGCGAGCGGGGGCGGCACGGTCTTTAGAATCATCCTGCCGCTCACGCCGGATCCGACAGATGCGAGCGGCCATGACCACACCGTCCTGTGATCCCATGTCCTCCGGCGGGCGCATGCAGATGAGCGGACGACGTCCGAGCGTCGAGGAGGCGCTGGCCGAGAAGGAGCAGCTCCACCGCGAGCTGGAGGCCTCGCGCGAGCGCGTGAGCGCGCTCGAGGAGGAGCTGCGGGCGGCGCAGCGCCTGGAGGCGGTGGGGCGGGTGGCGGGCGGGATCGCGCACGACTTCAGCAATGTGATCGCGGTCATCGCCGGCTACGCCGACCTCCTCTTGCGGCGCGTGGACGCCACCGATCCCATCCGCGCGCATGCGGAGTCCATCAAGAAGGCGACCACGTGGGGCCAGCGGCTCACCCAGCAGGTCATCGCCTCCGACCGTCGGCCCCCGCCTGTCACCCGCGCGGTGGACCTCAACGCCATCGCCACCAGCGTGGCGCGCACGCTCACGCCGCTCTTCGGCGATCACATCCACGTGGCGCTGCGGCTGGATCCCGGCCTCCCCCCCGTGGCCGTGAATCCCGGACAGCTCGAGCAGGTGATCATCAACCTGCTCATCAATGCGCGCGATGCCCTCGCCGGAGGCGGACGGGTCACGGTGGAGACATCGGCCGTCGATTTCGAGAACGGGCCCCGGGGGGGGTCCACCCCCGCCGTGCGTCTGCGCGTCACGGACACCGGCTGCGGGATGGACGCCGCCACCCGCTCGCGCGTCTTCGAGCCGTACTTCACCACGAAGGACGCCGGCAAGGGCACGGGGCTCGGGCTCTCCACCGTGTTCGGGATCGTCACCCAGCACGGCGGACAGATCGAGGTCACGAGCGAGGTGGGAGAGGGCGCCACCTTCACCGTCTATCTGCCGTCCGCGGAGGCGGATCCGTCCACGGTGGAGGACACCGCGACGTCGTCCGCGGGTGCCGTGCTCCTCGTGGAGGACGAGCCCGGCGTGCGCGACCTCGTGGTGGAGATCCTCGAGCTGGCGGGGTACCAGGTCCTCCAGGCGCGCGACGCGGCGCACGCGATGTCGGCGAGCCGCGGGCACCAAGGGCCCCTGCCGCTGCTCATCGCCGACGTGAGCGCGCCGGGCGTGCGCGGCGAGCGCTTCACGCAAGAACTGCTCGAGACGCGCCCGGGCCTGAAGGTGCTCTACCTGTCCGGCGACCTCAAGGACACCCTGGACGACGCGACGGCGGGCCGCACGGATCGGGCCGTCATCCGTAAGCCCTTCACGATCGACGCCCTCATGCGCACGCTGAGCGAGCTGCTCGCTACGCGTTGAGGCGGCGCCGGAAGAAGCCGAGCAGTCCCTGGGGCATGAAGATGACCATCAGGGTGAAGATGATGCCGACCGGGATCAGGTAGTACTGGGTGAAGTAGCGCGAGAAGACCTCACGCAGCATGAAGAAGAAGGCGGCGCCCACCACCGGCCCCACGAGGGTGCCCATCCCCCCCATCACGTTGAAGATGATGACCTCGCCCGAGACGAGGAAGAACACGAAGTCGGGCGCTGCGAACCTGTTCTGCACCGCGTAGAGCACGCCCGCCAGGCCCGCGAAGAGCCCTGACAGCATCACGGCCATGATCTTGTACCGCTCCACGGGGTAGCCGATGGCGCGCGTGCGCGGCTCGTTCTCCCGGATCGACTGCAGCACCATGCCGAACGGCGACTGCGTGATGCGGCGCAGGGTGAGATAGGAGACGGCCACCACCGCGAGCACGAACCAGTGCAGGGTGGTGGAGGTGAAGCGCGCGCTCACGAGGCCGGGGATGGAGAAGGGCGGCTGGCTGAAGGCGAGGCCGTTCTCGCCGCCCGTCACTTCCGTCCACGTGAAGATGATGACGTAGAAGATCTGCGAGAAGACCAGCGTGGTGATCGAGAAGTAGATGTCGCGCAGGCGCGTCGAGAAGTAGGCCACGAACATCGCGATGACGCCCGCCCCCACGAGCCCGTACAGGATGGCCAGCCACAGGTTCGCGGGACGGACGGTGAGCAGCGCGGCGGCGGCGCCGTACATGCCGAGCCCGAAGAAGGCGGAGTGGCCGAAGGATACCATCCCCGTGTAGCCGATGAGGATGTCCGAGGACATCGCGAGCAGGCCCCAGATGAGGATCTCGGTCGCGAAGCGGCGCCAGAACTCGGGCAGCACGAGCGGCGCCACCGCGAGCAGGCCCACCACGATGCAGAACCCGATCCAGTAGGAGGGGGAGGGTCCGGAGCGGGACGTCATGTCACTTCGGCGTGGGCACGAACAGGCCCGTGGGTCGGAAGAGCAGCGTGAGCACGAGGACGATGAACGACACGATGACGGCCTGCGCCGGGCTCACGAAGAGCGAGGCATACGATTCCAGCAGGCTCACGAAGATCGACGCGAGGATGGAGCCGCCGAGGTTGCCCATGCCGCCCACCACCACCACCACAAAGGCACGCAGGGTGAAGTCGATCCCGATCGTCTGCGTGACGCCCACGAGGGGGGCGAAGAGCACGCCGGAGGCGGCCGCCATGCCGGCCCCGATGGCGAAGACGACGGCGTGCACGGCGGGCACGGGGATGCCCATGGCGGAGGCCATCACGCGATCCTGCATGGTGGCCCGGATCCAGATGCCGTAGGTGCCGTACTTCATGAAGAGCCACAGGCCGCCGATGATGGCCGCCGACAGCAGCGCGATGACGATGCGGTAGTACGGGTACTGCAGGTAGAACAGTGTGAACTGGCCGCCGATGGGCTCCGTGATCTTCCGCGCCGACGGCCCCCATTGCCAGAGCGCGTAATTCTGGATCACGAGCGACATGCCGAAGGTGGCGAGGATCGTGGTGAGGGGATCGCGGCCGAGGAGCGGGCGCAGCGTGGTGACCTGGATCGCGGCCCCCAGCACGCCGATGACGACGACCGCCACGAGGAGGGCCGCCCAGAAGTTGCCCGTGGAGAGGAAGACGCCCGAGCCCGTGTAGGCGCCGAGCATGAGCAGATCGCCGTGGGCGAAGTTGACGACGTCCATGATGCCGAAGATCAGCGTGAGCCCCGAGGCTACGAGCGCCAGGATCATGCCGCTCACAAGGCCGTTCACCGTCTGCACGAGAATCTGGTCGAGCGGGATTCCCAACGTCACACTCCGAGGTACTGGTGAATGACCGCGTCGTTGGCGCGCAGCTCGCTGGCGCGCGCGTGGTGGCGGACGGCGCCCTTCTCCATGATGTAGACGCGCTCGGACACGGCGAGGGTGAGGGGCACGTTCTGCTCGACGAGCAGGATGGCCACGCCCTCGCCGTGCAGGATCTCGATGATCTCGCGGATCTGTCCCACCATCCGCGGCATCAGCCCCTCGGTGGGCTCGTCGAGGAGGATGATCTTGGGCTCCAGCATCATCGCCCGCGCGATGGCGAGCATCTGCTGCTCGCCGCCGGAGAGCGTGCCGCCCGCCTGGTCGCGGCGCTCGCGCAGCACCGGGAAATACCGGTAGACCTTCTCGAGCAGGCTCTCGCGCCGCTCGGCGCTCACGCCGCCCCGGTCGAGGCCCGTGCGGAGGTTTTCCAGCACGGTGAGCAGCCGGAACACGCGGCGGTCTTCCGGCACGTAGGCGAGGCCGAGTGACGGCAGCGTGTGCGTGGCGCGGCCGACGAGGCTCTTGCCCTCGAAGGTGATGGAGCCCGACGTGGCGCCGACGATGCCCATGATCGTCTTGAGGGTGGTCGACTTGCCGACGCCGTTGCGCCCGAGGAGGCCGACGACCTCTCCGGGGCCGACGTCGATCGACACGCCGTGCAGGACGTGGGACTTCGCGTAGTGTGCGTGGACGTCCTTGAGGGCGAGCATCAGGTCTTGAGGTAGACCTCCTGCACCCGGGGATTGGCCTGGATGTCGGCAGGCGCGCCCTCCGCGAGCACCTCGCCGTAGTGCAGGACCGTGATCACCTGCGCAAGCCCCATCACCACCTCCATGTCGTGCTCGACGATGAGGATGGTGAGGTCGGCCGCGATGTGGCGGATGAGCGCCGTCGTGTGGTGCGTCTCCGCCACGCTCATGCCCGCGGTGGGCTCGTCCAGGCAGAGCACTTTCGGCTCGGTGGCGAGCGCGATGGCGATCTCGAGCGTCCGCTGCTCGCCGTGCGAGAGGTTCGCGGCCAGCTCGTCCGCTTTGCCGTCGAGCTCGAGGGAGGCGAGCACGGCGTGGGCGCGGTCGATCACGTCGGTGTAGGCGCGATGGTGGCGCAGCATGCTCCAGTTGTGGTGGCGCGACTGGGCGGCGATGCGCACGTTCTCCAGCACGCTGGCGCCGGGCAGGATGTTGGTGATCTGGTACGAGCGCGCCAGCCCCAGGCGCGAGATGCGGTCGGGGGGCAGCCCCGTGATGTCGGCGGAGTCGAAGAGCACCCGGCCCCCGCTCGGCTTGATGACGCCCGTGAGGCAGTTGAAGAAGGTCGACTTGCCGGCGCCGTTGGGCCCGATCACGGCGCGGATCTGGCCCTTCGGCACGGCGATGGAGACGTTGTTGAGCGCGGTGAGTCCTCCGAACCGGACGGTCAGCCCGTCGGTTCGGAGGATCATCGAGTCAGATGTCACGCCTTGGGAAAGGTGCACGCGGGCGGGAAGACCGTCTTCTCCTTCGGAACGACCTCCACGATCTTGTGCTTGCCGTTGGCGATGGTGAAGATGAACTCGCGGAGGAAGGCTTGGTGGTCTTCCTTGCGGAGCGTCTTGTCACCCTGCGGGAAGTCCTCGCTCTCCTTCACCTCGAGGCCTTCGAGCGCCTCGATCAGCTTCATCGTGTCCTCGCGCCCCTTGAAGCCCGACTTCTGGATGCCGATCTTGAGGAAGTTCATCGCCTCGTAGTTGGACTGCACGTAGCGGTCCGGCAGCGGCCCCGAGGGATCGACCTTCTTCAGGCGCGCCACCGCCTCGTCGAAGAACTTTTTGTGATGCGGCGTGTTGAGCGGACCCTCCATGACGGGGATGTACCGATTGATGCCGATGAAGCCCTCGATCTTGTTGCCGAGCGCGGGCAGGTTCGTCGACTCCGCGATGGCGCCGTCACCCGCCCACTTGTACTTCTTGGTGAGGCCGAGGTCGTACGCCTGGTTGCCGATGGTCACGCCGTCCTTGCCGAAGAAGATGGCGAAGAGGCCGTCGAAGTTACCCGTGATCTTGGACAGGAACGCGTTCATGTCCGCGGTGCCGAGCGGAATGCCCGTGGTGCCCACCACCTCGCCGCCCAACTTCTTGATCTGCTCACCGTAGGCGTCCTTGGTGGCCTGCCCCCACGAGTAGTCGGCGTACGCGATGTGCCACTTCTTGCCCATCTTGCCCACGAGGTACGGCGCCATGGCGACGGCCTGCGCGGGCGCGTAGTCGAAGGGCCGGAAGGTGTAGCGGCTGCACTTGCTCGTGGTCAGCGTGGTGTCCAGGCACACGCCGATCATGTTGACGATCTTGTGCTCCTCCCACACGGGCTGGCAGGCCAGGCACACGTTGGACAGGAAGCCGCCCTGGTGGACGTCCACCTTGTCCTCGAGCGCCAGCTTTTCCGCCTTGCGGCGGCCGGCGTCGGGCTTGGACTGGTAGTCCTCGACGATGAGCTCGATGGGGCGACCGTTGATGCCGCCCGACTTGTTGATGCGGTCCACGGCCATCTGGGTGCCGACGAGCGCGGTGATGCCGCCCGCCGCCGCCGCGCCTGTCAGCGGCTGCAGCGAGCCGACCTTGTACGCCTTCGCCTGCCCGAACGCCTCGCGCCACGGCGCGGGCACCAGCATGCTCGCGCCCACCGCGCTGGCGGCCGTGGCCGAGAGGCCGAGGAACCGCCTGCGGGTCGTCTTGCCGCGGTACCACATGTCTTTCGCCCACGGTGAATCCTGCCATCGCTCGGCCATGCAAGCCTCCTTGGGATGCCCGGAGAGCGGGCATCGGGTAAGCGGGGAGAAAAGTGCGCCTTTTTTACACTAACGGCCGGGAGGACGCAAGAGGTCCCTCGTCGTACGAGGTTACGCGCGCGGCCCCAGAGGCGTCATACTCCCCCCGTGCCCGCAGTCAGCATCATTACACCGACCTACGACCACGCGCCCTTCCTCGCCCAGTGCATCGACAGCGTCCTCGGTCAGACCTTCCCGTCGTGGGAGCAGATCATCATCGACGACGGATCCACCGACGGAACGGGCGACGTGGCGCAGCGGTACCGCGATCCGCGCGTCCGCTACGTGAGGCAGGACAACCTTGGCCTGGCGCGGCT